>CAKRMO010000026.1 GCA_934364765.1 uncultured Bacteroidaceae bacterium
TGCCGTGTAAACTTCATCTTCCGCAAAAGTCTCAAACCGTCTTATTCGTCTCCCGGGCGTTTCTTTGGCTTAATGTCCAGGCGGTACGTAAGGTGGAGCATGGCGTAGCTCGGAATCACGTTCGAGAAAGACTCAACCCTTCCCTGCGCGTTGAGGCTGCGCGTAATGTTTGACAGGTTGTGCAGAATGTCGAAGCCCTCCAGCGTAAGGATGAGCGTGCTTTTCATGAAGCCTTTCGACAGGCGTGCGTTCCACACAAAGTCGTTTGTGTTCATGCCCTTGTCCTCGTAGCCGTAGCGGCTGTACATCATAAGGTCGGTGGAGAAGTCGATGTCTTGCGGTAAATTCCAGTTGTATGTCAGTCCGTATTTCAGGTTCTCCACGTTCACGGTATTGAAGCCTTTGCGGCGGCTTGTGGCGTTATACCAGTCCACGCTCGCCACTGCGCCTATTCGCATTTTGCCTATTTTGCCGATATTGCCAAGGTTCACCCCGGCGTTTATATATTCCGAAAGCCTTACATTGTGAACGTCGCTGCGCATGGAGGAGGCGTTTGCGTCCCCCGACAGGTCAACGCTGTTGGTGTAGTTGGCAATGGTGAACGTGCTGATGTCCCAGCGGCGTTTCTTGTCGAGCGGAGTGTAGTAGTAATATCCCCCGAAGATTTTCCAGTTGCCGTTCACGTTGTCGGGCTTCATGGTGCTTATGCCCGTGTTGCGGTCGTAGGTGCGCCCTATTGCGAGGGCGTTTTGCGTTATGGTGTAGTTTATGTCCCAATGCCAGTTTACGCCCTTTCCCGTATCGTAGAACAATCGCTGGAAACTCAAGTCGTAGGTGCGGGAGTCTTTAAGCCCGGTGTTTCCAACGTATATGTTCATCGGGTCTGTGTCGTCCTTGTACCACGGCACAAAGTATAGCACATCGGGAGCCGACTGCGTGCTGTTTATGCGTATGTCGTATGTGCGGCATTGCGAACCAACGCTGTCCCGCTTATATTTGCGGCACTCTATGCGGAGACTCGGGTCGAAGATTGCATAATGGCGGCTTGTGTTTGCACGCCTGCCATCGCGGAAATAGCGTATGTTGTCGCGGGTGAAAGCTACAGGCACATGGAAGTCGATTTCCCATGCCCTATCTTTTATGTCATACCGCTCATAACGTAAATACAGCTCCGCGTGATGCTTGTTGTTCATCCGCATGGAGTTGTAGGAGTCCCTCACGCTTTTCGCAAGCATCATCGAGTCGCTTGTGGAGGGCAGCGAACCGAACGGCAGCAGCGTTTCATCGCCAAGCCGGTCGAAACTGAACAGGTCGCGGTTTGCCGAAGAATAGTTTTGAGAATATGAATAACTTGGCGTGAGCTTTACGTATCTTGTAAGCTTCATCCAGTTGCTTATGTCCGCTCTGAAACTGTACGCTTCGCTGGGGAGGAGGCTGTATTGGTTTCTGAAGATGCCCTCTGCCCCGGTTTTCGGAAATTCGGTTTTCTGCATATTGAATGCCCGGCTTTTACTTTTGGTGTATGAACCCGAACCGACAACCGTTATTTTCGATGGAGAAAGCCATGGAGCGTCGAATGTTACTGACGACAACCCCGAAACTCCGTATTGGTGGGAGCGGTTAAGCCCCATTCTACGGCTGCGGTTTATAAGCATTCTTTTTATGTCGTTGCTGCTTGCCGGCATGAATATGCTGTCGAGTATCGCGCTGCCGTTTTTGTAAACATTCTCCGTGAGCGCGGATGCGAGCGCAACGCTACGGTTGCGGGTGTTGCTGTATGAGAATGTGGGCGAGAACCTCGCATACGCCTTTTTCTGGTATCTGAAAGAGTGTGTCGTGTAAAACGAGGTGTTGAAGTCCTTTGACGAGTTGCGCGAAAGCCCGTAGGTGTCGCCGCCGCTAAGAAAGTTCGCACTGTTCGAGAACGTGCGGTTGTCCATGTTCTGGTATTTCATTTCCGCACCGCCTTTTGCGCGGAAAACGTTTTTCTTGTCCTCCACATTATAATCGAGTGCGCCCTTGCGGGTTGCCACCAATCCGCCGCCCACCTCTGCGGAGCTCCAGTCGCCGTTCTCGCCCGGACGGCGGCTGTCGTTAATGTTGTTCATCAGGGCATAGAGCGAAAGGCGCGACTGCGGGGTGAACCTCATTGCGAACATACGCGCCAGATAGCGGTTCTCCGTGCCGCCGGCAACTTCGGCGTTGCCCATGTAGCCTATCGAGTATTGGCGTTTCAGGTTCACGTCCATAACGTACGGCTTCTTGCCGTCTAAGTTCTCGCCGAAGAACTTGCTTTTCTCACTCTCCTTTTCATAAACCTTTATGTCCTTAACCATGTATGCGGGTAGGTTGTCGAGCATAATCTGCCTGTCGTGGTTGAAAAACTCCTTGCCGTTCAAAAGCAGTTCCTCGACCCTGCGCCCGTTCACAATAATCTCTCCATTGTCTTTAAGCTGCACGCCGGGCATCTGCCGCAATATGGCATCGAGCATACTGCCGTGTTCCAATTGGAATGCGTCGGCATTATATACCACCGTGTCTCCTTTCAAGTAGAATTTAACCTTGGTGGCCTTTACTACAGCCTCGCCAAGTTTGTGTTCCATAGGTTTTAATTTCATAAGGAACTTCGAGCCAATAATCATAAACTGTTCCGTTTTCTTCAATTTTGCCACAAAGGGGATGTAAAGTGTTTCGTACTTGGGATGTTTTACGCATATAATGTATTTTCCCCCTTCTTTTGTGTGTCTAAAGTATATAGTACCTATTTTAGAACCGTCAGAATCCGATTCAAAGGTTTTCATGCTATCAACTACAACGCTGTCTGCTGTCATAAGATATGCGTCTGCGTTTACAACAGGACGATACGTAATCTTGTTGACTACACCTGCAACTACGATGATTTTTTCATTGTCGTCTTGCGCCATTGTATGCGTCGCTGCAAACAACAAAAATATAATGGATGTTATCGTGAAATTTCGTATCATAATTTTATATCATTTAGTTTC
Source organism: uncultured Bacteroidaceae bacterium (assembly GCA_934364765.1). Classification (GTDB taxonomy): domain Bacteria; phylum Bacteroidota; class Bacteroidia; order Bacteroidales; family Bacteroidaceae; genus UBA6398. Next base: position 3,006 of record CAKRMO010000026.1, read on the forward strand.
GCAGGATGCCTAAGCACCCTGCGAAACGGTTTCACTTAAAACAGCAGTGAAGTTCCTGCACTTGCATACCAGATACCTCCAATGTACGTTGTTGTTGTAGTGGTTGGAAGCGTTGTTGTGGTTGGGGAGGGTGGTATAACCGGTCCCGGCACCGTAGTGGTGGTTGTGGTGCAAGATACGTTGCAACCTGTGTTTTTTACACAGATAAGTTGGAAACCGGCACCCGAAGCCGGGTTCGCAGATGGTGTTAAAGCAACAAAGCCACCTCGCAGTTGTCCTTCAAGATTTTTCTGGATAGCAGGTATTTCCTGCTCTAAGGCGATCAAAGCCTTTTTCTTGTTCGCTCTCATATGAGAATAATTAAATTGGTTAAACATGCCCTTGTAAAAGGGACTATTTTAATTGTTCTTGCCAGTTCTCAATATATAATCCAAACGCCCTTTGATTATATCGTCTTTTTCTTTTTGGGAATAGCCCAATATGCATCCGTGGACACCATTGGACAATTTTGTCTGTGAGCAACCACCATGACAAATTGGAAACACCTTGCATTTTTGGCATACAGGATTTCCGTATTTCAATGCCATCCGTTTCTTATACAGTTCATTCCATTCTATCTGCCCATCGTCATTTAATGTTCCTTCTGCGTTTTCCGGGTTGAAACAAATGGCGGTACACTTATATACCAAACCATCATAATTAATGGTGGCTTGGTTTTCTGCATCATTTTTGCAGCGTTCCTTGTTAAAGCGTTTCTCTATTCTTACCTGGCACGATTGAGTGTTGTAGAAAGAGGCCATATTCATGGCTTTCTCGCGTATTTCCCTGTACGCTTCTTCCTGCCACACCTGTTGGAAATCGAAGAACAAAAGTTTTCTTTCTTCTTCGGACAAATCTTCAAATTCGTCAAGAACATCAATGAAGCTGTCCACATTGTTTTTAGTGTAGTTAAAACGGTTGTTTACATACATTCCTGTACGCAGAGTGTCCTTTATGTTTTTTATTATTATGTCGAAAGTGTCGTTCCCATCTTTTGTGCTGCGGGATATGTTGTGTTCCGTACGATTACCGTCTATGGTTATTTGAAAAACAAGTTTGCTCTGTAAATTGAGCGACAGTATTTCTTTGCGTACCTCGTCCGTCAAAAGCACGCCGTTTGTGGTCATGTCTATATGCAAGTCCACATCGTTTTGTTCGCATATCTCTTTTGCAAACTTCATTAAGGGCAAAACAACGCCCTTGAATTGCATAAGCGGTTCACCGCCAAAAAAGCTCAGCGAAAAATTTTTGAGTGGCTTGCGGACGACATTTCCAATCAATTTGTAAACTCGTTCAAGAACTTTTGCCGGCATGTCTGCGTGTGCCTTGTGCTGCTCATAGCAATACCAGCAACGCAGGTTGCAGTCTATTGTCGGATATATTGTTAGGTAGAAAGATGTTTGGTCGCAATCCTCCTTTTCCCACTGGCTGATTACAGTTTGCTCTTCATTGTCAGTATCGTTTACAACCATTGATAGTTTTGACATTGCGCCATACAATTCCGGGTGGATTTCCTTTATTTTGGAAACATCCTCCATATTAGTTTTTACAATGTCGGCTATCTCGGGGTTGAGCATCAGTATGCCGTCCGTTGCAATATTGTACAGAATGGTACGGTCGTCTTTGGGGATCAAAGAATTATATTTGCTGTATTTCATGGTACGAATTTTTCTTGTTTCAGTTTTTGTATTTTTAGTGATTTCATGACTGCCAGCGAGGTGTTCATTGTCATGTCTGTAAGGGCATTGCTCCAATATTTGCTGTTTTTAGGTATAAAGGAACTGCATTCAAGCCATTCGCGAATGTTCAAAGGCATATCATTCTCTTCATACCCATGTTCTGTCAACAGCAATATACGGAAGGCGTAGGAGATTGCCGTAAACGAATGGCTGTCGTTTATAATTCTTTGTGCAGCATCTTTTATCTCTGCAAGCATCGTCTCGTCAAACACCTTTGTGTTTCCGTTCTTATACGAATAGCGAAGCCTTGCTGCATAGTAAGCAATGTATCCGCCAATGCCAAGTCCGAAGTCTTCGCCCGACATAGTGTTTGAAACTTCTGTCAAATTTATATAAGACAATTGCTTGTCTATCATTTTAAGCAAGTACTCTGTTTCGTCTTCTATAAGTCCGTTCTCTTTTGCATATATAAGTCCCCAGCCTATGCCGGCTAAGCCATGGCGGAAATTTAGTGGGAGACATTCTTTTCTTATGTCTGTAGCAATTTCGCTCCATAACTTTTCCACGGCAGAACCAATGCAGTCCTGCCAGTTTATTTCCGCATAATGGCAAAGCCATATAAGCAGTCCCAGTTTCCCCTCACACAAACCGTCTTTTTCGGGAATATTGTTTAACAGATAATCCAGTATATGTGGCAAGCGATCCGAATAGCGGATGAGTTCATAATTTTCATTGCGCAGTATTCTTTGCTGCAACTTCACCAGGAAAGAGAAATCCCGGTTGCTAATTTTCTTGTAATAAGCTTTCCTGTCAATCCATTTGTACTGCTCTTTCTTAAGTCTTTTTATGGCGTACTTATAATTATATCTTTCGCTTAGATAGAAATACGCCAAATTCATTGCGTGCCACGATTGCGGGTACAAAAGGTGGGAGATTAAGAGCTGGTTGTAAACCTCCACAGCCTTATAACGTCTGAAAGGCGAAGTTCTGCGGTATATGTGTCCAATCACCACGTTTTTCACCAACAGGCATTTTCCGCCTTCAAGCCATGCTTTCAAGCTTATATACGGCTCGTCGCTCCCATACGACACAAGCCCTTCCAACCCTTTAAGATACTGCCAATACCGTTTGCTTGCAGCATAACCGGCTCCCAAAATTGCTGAAATAGGGTCTGTTTTCGGGTCGTTTGAGTATTCGTGCGTATTCCAGCGTATGTCAACTAAGCAAATCCCTTTTAGGAAAGGAAAAAAAGCACCGTAGTTGGTGGATTCCATAGGAAAATCCGACACCACGCCGTTTTCCTTTTGCAAAGCATGACCTTGGCAGCAAAGAATGCACCTGTCATCGTTTTTCAGTAGCGTGGTCAAGATCTCCTCCCAATCTTTCGCATAAAATCTCATGTGTCCGTCCAGCAAAAGGAAATAAGGGGTTTGGCACAATTCAATGCCTAAGTCTCGTGAAGCGGCAACTCCCTTTCTTTCCATGTTAAAGACATAATAGACATTGTATTTCTCCAGTTCCTCCATATAAGGATAGCCGTCTGTGGAAAGGTCGTTGATAGTAATAATATCCACTGCATCGCCCACGGTTTCGCGGACACTTTTAACGGTATTCACGATTTCCTCGCCCTCGTTTAGGAATGGGATTATGACCGTAAGCCTTTTCCCCGTGTTTTCTATTGCGGGAATTGGGCATGGCGGACAAAATTTCTTAGCCAACCAATTTTGCAAATCCAACGCAACCTTGTTTGCCGACTCCGCCTGTATGTCGGTGTGGACGGAGCTTGCCTGGGTGGGGGAGATGCGGTACTCTATGAGAATGTCGGGTATGTTTTCTATGTGAAGCCCCAATTTCAGCATATCCGCCCAAAAGCCGTAATCATCGGAATACAGATAGCGTTGCTTGTATCTAAGGTTGTGCCTCACAATGGTCTCACGGCGCAGCATCACCGATGGGTTCACGATAAGGTTGGCTTTGAGGAAATCGTTCACAGTGAACTTCCTGTTCGCCTCCACAGTGAATTTTCCCGTTGCCGCCCCGAAGCACACAGCCCTGCCGCCCAATGCGTCGATTTCGGGGTGCGCCTCCATATAGTCGTATTGTATTTTCAGGCGGTCGGGGAGCATACGGTCGTCATGATCCAAGCGGGCGATGTATTTCCCCTTTGCCTCGTAGAGCAGCCGGTTCTCGGTCTCGATGAAGTTGTGTTCACACCTTATGAGCCTTATGCGGGAATCTTTGTATCTTTCCACGATTTCGCACGTGTCGTCGGTTGAGCAGTCATCGCCGACCAGCAACTCAAAATCGGAGAACGTCTGGTTGAGCACACTTTCTATAGTCTCCCTGATAAAGGGGGATGAGTTGTAGGTTGTGATCATCACCGTTATCCGGTTTGTTCTCATGGCTTGGTTTTTTCTATATCATGTGGCAAATATATAAAACAATTTGAATATGAAAACATTTTTATCATTGTGATTTTCTGCAAACTTGCCTTTTTCTGCAATATGCTTGTGCCGAAAAAAGCTGTTTTCGGTGTTTCCCCACTGCATATTCCGTTTGGAATATTCATGGTTTATGCAATGGTTTCCGGAATGTCGGGGAAAAAGTTTCAGATGCAGGAAAAACTATGTCCTATGCAGGAAAAATTATATCAGACATAATCCAAACTATATCAGACCTTTTTTCGCCTATATGCAACCTTTTGTAAACCAAAAACTTATGCGAATTTGTAAAAGCAGGCGTAATGTGCTGTGTGGCAGATGCTTGCAAAGCATTTCCTCGTTGTCGGGATAAAGTGTGGCAAGGGCGTGTGTTTGTGTTTTATGCGCATATTTCCCGAAAATAAGCAAGCCCGCCAAAAAGGGCAATGATACGCCTGCAAAGAACAGGGGTTTAACATTATTTACAAGAAAAGCGTTGGGATTTTGTGTTCGCGAATTGCCGTGCCGCACGGCTGCACCAGGAAGTGCGCCCTGCAAGCCGCCGCTTGAACCTTATTTGTAAACAATATTTAATTATCATGCGGCTCATGCCACTGCAAAAACAGCCGGACATTGCGGCAGTTTTTGCAGTGCGGGCGGGGGTAATGTAATCCGCTTAAACGGGCTTATTCCTGCCTGTTTTCGGTGTCGCTGCCGAAGTTGGCTGATGCTATTTCCCTTGCCGTGAGTTCGGCGGGCGGTATGTATTCGGGCGCGGTGCCTGCGGGTCCGGGCATTTCCGGGGTGGGGGATGAGATGTGCGCGGCTGCCTTGTGCTTGCGTTCCTGCTTTTTGGCAAGGCGGCTGACGCTGAGTATCATGCCTATGTAGGCGCAGTTGACGAGGGTTGACGTGCCGCCGCTTGAAATCAGCGGAAGCGGCTGCCCCGTTACAAACGGCCCTGTGGCAACGAACATGTTTGCCAGCGCCTGCACCACGATGAGCAGCGCAAGCCCCATTGCGAGAAATGGCGGGAAGCTGCTTTCCCTGAAGCTGCGGGCGATGTAGCCCACGCGCAGCAGCAGCAGCATATAAAGCAGCACAACGCCCGCAGCCCCCACAAAGCCGAGCTCCTCGACTATTATGGCGTATATGAAGTCGCTGTAGGCATGGGGGATGAAGTCGCGCTGCACCGAGTTGCCCGGCCCTTTGCCCAAGATGTTGCTTGTGGCTATGGCTATGTTGGAGTGGCCTTTCTGTGCGTCGGCATCGATGTCGAAATCCTTTGGCGACAGTTTTTTCGTCTTGCCGTCTATCACGCTTTCAATGCGGTTTTTCCATGTTGGCACGCGCTTTCCGATTTTCGTCTTCGCGATGCCTGCGGCCTGTTCCTTGCTTATGGCAAGCAGCGAGCCTATGAGTATGGAGGCTATTATTGCCAGCACGCCGAACATTTTGCCCATAGTGATGATTGGAATGCGCCCTATGAACATCATCAGCGTTATGACCAGAAACAGCAGTATGGCGGTTGAGAGGTTTTCGGGCGCAATGAGGCCGCAGACCACCACTGTGGGGACGAAAATGAGCTTGAAAGTTCCCGGGGCCGCGCCCTTTTCGGTTTGGTTCCACGACAGGACGAGGGCTGTGTAGATAATCATCGTGCCCTTGGCTATCTCGGAGGGTTGCAGGGGTATTCCGAAAAAGTTGAACCACCTTGAAGCGCCGTTGAGCGTTATGCCGAAGCCCATAAGCAGCAGGACGAGCAGCGCAATGGAGAACAGCGCGGCAAAGGGCAGCACTATCCTGAAAGCCCTGCACGGCAGGCGGTGGACTATAAGCACCACCACCAGCCCCATGAGCAGGAACGCAGCGTGGTGGGCAATGGGATTGATAAAGCTGCCGCTTTCGTAGGTGAGGCGGCTGAGTGCGCTGAACACCTCGACCACGGAAATCACGCAGAGCGCGAAAAACACGAACCATATAACGCGGTCGCCCAAAAACAGTCCGGAAAGTTTCTTCATTATTATATTGTCCCCCTTGTGTGGTTATTTGTTTCAGAGTGCCCTGACGGCTTTCTTGAAAAGTTCGCCGCGCTCCTCCATGTTGTGGAAAAGGTCGAAGCTTGCGCAGCAGGGGCTCAGCAGCACGGTGTCGCCCGGCTGTGCCAGTCTGTAGCATTCGCTCACGCAGG
>CAKRMO010000027.1 GCA_934364765.1 uncultured Bacteroidaceae bacterium
GCCGCGCTGCTGGGCTATGGCGGGAGCAAAGATAGATTTGGATTTATAGACCAAGGCACAACGCAAAAAAGAAGCCGGACACCTTTCAAAAAGATGCCCGGCTTCTGCCGTTTTTATGGGTCTGCCCTAAGTCAAGCCCTGTTGCTGAACACAAGTTTTCCGTTTTCAGCGTCCACAAAAATGGGTTTCGTGCGATCCACATCGCCGGCAATGAGTTTTTTACTCAAATCGTTGAGCAGCATTCTTTGCAATGCCCTCTTCACAGGGCGTGCGCCGAATTCGGGATCGTAACCCTCGTTTGCGATAAGCTGCACGGCGTTGTCGGAGACTTCGAGTTTCACTTCCTCTGATGCAAGTAATTTTTGGATGCCGGTAATCTGCAAGTCCACAATCTGCCTTATCTGATCCTTCTCCAAAGGACGGAACATTATAATCTCGTCTATTCGGTTCAGGAACTCCGGGCGGATGGTCTTCTTCAGCATTTCCATAACATGGTTCTTGGTCTCGTCAACGGTCTTCTCGTATTCCGCGCCGCTGTTGTCCTTTAGCGCGTCGAAACGGCTTTGTATGTACTGGCTTCCGAGGTTTGAAGTCATTATTATAATGGTGTTCTTGAAATTCACCACGCGCCCCTTGTTGTCGGTGAGCCTTCCGTCGTCAAGCACTTGGAGCAGTATGTTGAACACATCGGGGTGGGCCTTCTCTATCTCGTCAAACAGCACCACGGAATAAGGTTTGCGCCTCACCGCCTCGGTAAGCTGTCCGCCCTCGTCATATCCCACGTATCCCGGAGGCGCACCCACAAGGCGCGAGACGCTGAACTTTTCCTGGTATTCGCTCATGTCTATACGTGTCATCATGTTCTCGTCGTTGAACAGGTATTCGGCAAGAGCCTTTGCAAGCTCGGTTTTGCCCACGCCGGTTGTGCCGAGGAATATGAACGAGCCGATAGGACGGCGCGGGTCTTGCAGCCCGGCACGCGAGCGTCTCACGGCATCGGCAACAGCCGTAATCGCCTCGTCCTGCCCAATGACCCTCTTGTGAAGCTCCTCCTCGAGATGCAGAAGCTTGTCGCGCTCGCTTTGCAGCATACGGCTCACGGGTATTCCAGTCCAGCGGCTCACCACATCGGCTATGTCGTCGGGAGTAACCTCCTCCTTTATTATTGCCGCGCCGCCCTGGCGTTTCTTCAAGTCCTCGTGCAGCCTCTCGTTCTCGTCGTTAAGAACCTTTATCTTGCCGTAACGTATTTCAGCCACCTTGCCGTAGTCGCCGTTGCGTTCGGCCTTGTCGGCCTCGAACTTCAACTGCTCTATCATCGACTTGTTGCTTTGGATTTTGGAGATGACCTCCTTTTCCGCGTCCCATTTTGAGCGGTAGTCGGCAGCCTTCTCCTTTATTTCGGCAATCTCCTTGTTGAGCTGCGAAAGTTTTGCATCGTCCTGCTCGCGCTTTATGGCCTCGCGCTCTATTTCGAGCTGCTTCTCCTTTCTCGTAAGCTCGTCAAGCTCCTCGGGCATCGAGTCGCGCTCTATGCGCAGCTTTGCGGCGGCCTCGTCCATAAGGTCTATGGCCTTGTCGGGCAGGAAACGGTCGGAAATGTAACGGTCGGAAAGCTTCACGGCCGCAATCACCGCATCATCCTGGATACGCACGTGGTGGTGGTTCTCATATTTCTCCTTAATGCCACGCAGAATGGAGATTGAGTCCTCCACGCTCGGCTCGTCAACCATCACCGTCTGGAAACGGCGTTCAAGAGCCTTGTCCTTTTCAAAATACTTCTGGTATTCGTCAAGGGTGGTCGCGCCGATGCTCCGCAGCTCGCCGCGTGCAAGGGCCGGCTTCAGGATGTTTGCCGCATCCATTGCGCCCTCGCCCTTTCCTGCGCCCACAAGCGTATGGATTTCATCGATGAAAAGTATAATGCGTCCGTCGGAATGGGTAACTTCGTTTATGACAGATTTCAGGCGTTCCTCAAACTCACCCTTGTACTTCGCGCCGGCAACGAGCGCACCCATGTCGAGCGAATACACTTCCTTGTCCTTGAGGTTCTCCGGCACATCGCCGCGCATTATCCTCTCGGCAAGCCCCTCCACTATTGCTGTTTTGCCGGTGCCCGGCTCACCGATAAGTATAGGGTTGTTTTTCGTGCGCCGCGAAAGTATTTGCAGCACCCTCCTTATCTCTTCGTCGCGCCCTATCACCGGGTCGAGCTTTCCCTGACGCGCAGCCTCAACAAGGTTGCGGGCGTATTTCGACAGCGACTGGTAGGTGTCCTCGCTCGACTTTGAGCTTACCTTCCTTCCGCCGCGAAGCTCGTTCACGGCAGTCTTGAGGCTTGCGGCATTCACGCCCGCATCCTTCAAAATCTGCGCCGCGCTGCCCGTGCCTCCCGCTATTGCTTCGAGAATGGTTTCGAGCCCGATGAACTCGTCGCCGTTGCGGTTTGCCAAATCTTCCGCCTTCAGCAATATGTTGTTGGATTCGGAGCTGAGATAAGGCTCGCCGCCCGTTACGCGCGGCAGGTGGGAAATCTCCGCCTCCACACTGCGGGCGATGCTCTCGGGCTTCACCCCCAGCTTGCTGAAAATGTAGTTCGTTACATTTTCGCCCGATTTCAGCACACCAGCAAGCAGATGCACAGGCTCAATTGCCTGCTGACCGTGCCGCTGTGCGCTGTCAATGGCATTGTTGATAGCCTCTTGGGCTTTGATTGTAAATTTTTCGAGGTTCATATCTTTTGTTTTATATTTTCGTTTTACATCAATATTCACCCAAGAATATCCAAACTGCTTGCCAAACCCCAAAACTGACATTTTGACACCCGGCCGCGCAATTGCTGTCCCAAACAAAGCCACAAATGGCGCAAATTTTGGAAAACACTGGTTTTAAGCAAATTACAGCATCCTAAACAGTTTTTATAAGTTCTTGTTTTTCAGGGGCTTGCAAGCGGCAAAAAAAAGGTCTGATGTAATTCAAATTATATCAGACATAATTTTTCCTGCATAGGACATAGTTTTTCTTATGTCCGATGTAGTTTTCGGGGTTCTGCGCATCGCGGATGCCGTTTTGGGGAGAAAAAGCGTTTTTTCGCCGCCGGCAACGTTGTTTTTCTTGCAAAAAGTTTGGCGGCAAGCGCAAAATGTGTACTTTTGCAACTGCATAACAGCAAATCAAAGACATGACACAATTCAGCATGGTCAACAATTTTTGGTGGTGGCGCTTGAGGATGACAAATTCGCAAGTGTAGAAGCTCGTATGTAACAAAAAGGACATAAACAACACGGATATAATGAGGCTCGTTGCACTTGCAGCGGGCCTCAAACCGTATAATGGAAATAACAATACAATAAAAAATAAAGACATGGGAAAATTTTCAGTGGATGAACGCGGCTACTACGGCATATACGGCGGGGCGTATGTTCCGGAGATACTTCACGGATGCGTTGAGGAGCTGCGCCGCAACTACCTCGGCATCATAGAGAGCGAGGACTTTCAGAAAGAGTACATGAACCTGCTGCGCGACTACGCCGGCCGCCCCTCGCCGCTATATTTCGCAAAACGCCTGAGCGAGAAGTACGGCTGCACAGTCTACCTGAAGCGCGAGGACCTCAACCACACAGGGGCGCACAAAATAAACAACGCCCTCGGGCAGGTGCTGCTCGCCGAAAGAATGGGCAAGACACGCATTGTGGCCGAGACCGGCGCGGGGCAGCACGGCGTGGCCACGGCAACGGTGTGCGCCCTGCGCAACCTTCCGTGCATCGTGTATATGGGCGAAACCGACGTGAAGCGCCAGCACCTCAACGTGGAGAAGATGAAGATGCTCGGCGCAACGGTGGTGCCCGTTACGAGCGGCAACAAAACTCTCAAGGATGCCACGAACGAGGCCATACGCGACTGGTGCTGCCACCCCGAGGACACGCACTATGTGATAGGCTCAACTGTCGGCCCGCACCCCTACCCCGACATGGTTGCGAGACTGCAGTCGGTTATCAGCGCGGAGATAAAGTACCAGCTGGCGCAGCACACCGGCAAGAGCAACCCCGACTACCTGATAGCCTGTGTGGGCGGCGGCAGCAACGCGGCGGGGACAATCTACAACTACCTTGACGACGAGGACGTGAAAATAGTGCTTGCCGAAGCCGGAGGCAAAGGCGTTGAAACCCACTACTCGGCAGCCACCATCGCACTCGGCCGTCCCGGCGTGCTTCACGGCTCATACTCGCTCGTAATCCAGGACGAGGACGGACAGGTTACGGAACCCTACAGCGTATCGGCGGGACTTGACTACCCCGGCGTTGGCCCCATGCACGCAAACCTGGCAAGAGTGCGCAGGGCAAGGGTTATTGCAATCAACGACGACGAGGCGTTGAAGGCGGCCCAGCTGCTCACACGCATAGAAGGCATAATCCCCGCCCTCGAATCGTCGCACGCGCTTGCCACACTCGAGAAAATCGACTTCAAGAAAGACGACCTCGTGGTGGTAACGGTTTCGGGGCGCGGCGACAAGGACATGGACACATACATGAAATATTTCAAGTATTAAGACCTATGAAGAATTTCAGCTACACAACATCGGTCAAGGTGCTGCCCGGAGACATCCACACGCCGGTAACGACATATTTGAAAGTGCGCGACATCTTCCCGCAAAGCGCACTTATGGAAAGTTCCGACTATCACGGCGGCGAAAACGGACGTTCGTTCATCGGGCTCGAGCCCATCGCGAAAATCTCGGCAAGCCACGGATACGCCACCGCCACCTATCCCGACGGCACTGAGGAGACGACAAAACTCAACGAGACCGACAATCGCCTGGAAAACGCCATTTCCAACTTCATGGCGCACTTCAGCATAAGCGGAGAGGACTCCAACTATTGCGGACTGTACGGCTTCACATCGTTCAACGTTGTGAGATACACCGAAAACATAAAGGTGAAAGACAGCACGGCATCCATGAACGACGCGCCCGACTTGCTGTACATATTATATAGGTACATCATCGTGTTCAAGGGCTTCCGCCACGAAATGGAAATAGTAACCCTTGAAGGCGACGGCAAGGACGAAACCGAAAAGATAGCCGGCGCGATAAACAGCAGCAAGATGCGCATTTATCCCTTCCGCAGCGTTGGCACTACAACAAGTCCGCTAACCGACGACGAGCATCGCGAGAACATACGCAAGGGGATAAGGCACTGTCTGCGCGGGGATGTTTTCCAAGTTGTCATATCCCGCCGCTTCGAACAGCGTTACGAGGGCGACGACTTCAACCTCTACCGTGCGCTGAGGCGCATAAACCCGTCGCCATACCTTTTCTACTTCGACTTCGGGGCGTTCAGGATTTTCGGCTCCTCACCCGAGACCCATTACCGCGTGGAGGGGAAAACCGCATACATAGACCCAATTGCCGGAACCACGCGCAGAAGCGGCGACAAAGCCACCGACGACGCGCTGACAAAGGCTCTGCTCAACAACCCCAAGGAAAACGCCGAACACGTAATGCTCGTGGATTTGGCGCGGAACGACCTGAGCCGCAACTGCCGCAACGTGAGCGTGGACTTCTTTCGCGAACCACAATACTACAGCCACGTAATCCACCTCGTGAGCCGCGTATCGGGAACGCTGGACGACAACGCCAACACAATAAAGGCCTTCATGGACACATTTCCCGCCGGGACACTGAGCGGTGCGCCCAAAGTCCGCGCCATGCAGATTATAAGCGAATACGAGCCGCACAACCGTGGCGCATACGGCGGATGCATAGGTTTCATAGGCTTTAACGGAAACATGAACCAGGCAATAACCATACGCACATTCGTAAGCCGCAACAACACCCTTTGGTTCCAGGCCGGCGGGGGCATAGTTGCGAAAAGCGACGTGGAGCAGGAATTGCAGGAAGTGAACAACAAGCTCGGCGCACTCAAGGCGGCAATCACCGCCGCCACGGAACAGAGCGACAATTTCTAAAGGCATACAATCATGAACATTTGCATTATAGACAACTACGACTCGTTTACATACAACTTAAGTCATGCGATAAAATCACTGGGGGCTGAAACAACCGTTTTGAGAAACGACAAATTCAACATCGCAGACCTCGCCAAATACGACAAGCTTGTCCTCTCCCCCGGCCCGGGTATTCCGTCCGAGGCGGGACTTCTCACCGAGGTTGTGAGACACTATGCCGGCAAAAAGCCTATGCTCGGCGTTTGTTTGGGAGAGCAGGCAATCGGCGAGGTGTTCGGCGCAAAGCTCGTCAACCTTCCGGAAGTCTATCACGGAGTTCAGACACCCGTTGATATAATTGCCGACGACTACATATTCGCAAACCTACCCAACGAGATAAAGGCGGGGCGTTACCATTCGTGGGCGGTGAGCGACGACGGCTTTCCCGCCGAGCTCGAAGTAACGGCGCGCAGCAAGGACGGCTGCATAATGGCCCTGCGCCACAAGTCGCTCGACGTTCACGGCATACAGTTCCACCCGGAATCGGTGCTGACACCGGACGGACTGGAAATAATCGGAAACTTCATAAACCATTAAGAAACACTCCAAACTTCAAGGCGATGAAAGACATATTGCTGAAAATACAAAACGGCGGCACTTTGTCGCAAAGCGAAGCCTGCCGCATACTTCTCGAAATAAACGACGGCAACGTCGGACAAATACAGCTCGGTGCGCTTCTGGCGATGATCAGCCAAAGGGGCGTTACGGTTGACGAGCTTCTCGGTTTCCGCGAGGGGCTTCTGCAAACCTGCGTGGCCGTTGATCTTTCGGACTACGACCCGATTGACATCGTCGGCACAGGAGGCGACGGAAAGAACACCTTCAACATTTCCACCTGCTCCTGTTTTGTGATTGCCGGGGCGGGCTATCACGTGGCAAAGCACGGCAACTTCGGCGCGACTTCGGTAAGCGGCGCAAGCAATGTCATAAAAGAGCACGGCGTGAAGTTCTCGTCGGACCAGGCGCAACTCGCGAAATCCATCGAGAAGTCGGGAGTGGCATACCTCCATGCGCAACTGTTCCACCCGGCAATGAAAAACGTAGCCCCTGTAAGGAAAGCGCTGCAAATACCAACGGTGTTCAACCTGCTCGGCCCGCTAATCAACCCGGCAAGGCCAAAGCACCAATTATTAGGCGTTGCAAACCTTTCGCAGATGCGCCTTTACTACAACACGCTTACGCGCATAGGCACGAGCTTCGCCATTGTTACGAGCATGGACGGCTATGACGAAATTTCGCTAACTTCCGATTTCAAGGTTATGACAAACAACTACGAGACGATATACAAGGCCGGCGACCTCGGGTTTGACAAGTCGCCCGAAGGAAGCCTTTCGGGAGGGAGCAGCGTGGACGAGGCAAAAGACATATTCGACTCTGTGCTCGAAAACCGCGCCACAGAATTCCAGAAAAAGGCTGTCATAGCAAATTCAGCCTTTGCCATACAGACAATAAACGGCAAAAGCATCGGGGAGTGCATCGCCATGGCAAAGGAGTCGCTCGAAAGCGGCAAGGCTCTCGAAGCCTTCAAAAAGTTTGTTGAAGCAAACAGTTGACAAGCCATGAAAGACATTCTCAGGGACATCATCGCCGACAAGCGCATTGAGATAGACGGGCTGAAGCAAGGCACAAGCATTGACAGCCTGTATGAAAACGCCGCCGAACACGCCCATGCGGACTTCCGCCTCGCGATAGAAAGCACGCCAAACGGCATAATAGCGGAATTCAAGCGGCGGTCGCCGTCGAAAGGCTGGATACACAAGGACGCAAAACCCGAAGACGTTGCCCCCGGCTACGAGAAAAACGGCGCGGCCGCAATGTCGGTGCTCACTGACGGGAAGTATTTCGGCGGCACTCTCGACGATGTCGCCAACGTGCGCCGCCTCGTTAAGATGCCCATACTGCGCAAGGATTTCACAATAGACGAATACCAGCTGCATCAGGCAAAAGCCTTCGGGGCTGACGCTGTGCTTCTGATTGCGGCCGCCATAAGCGAAAAGGAGTGCCGCCGCCTGGCGCGCACGGCTCACGAACTGGGACTTGAAACGCTGCTCGAAGTTCACAACGAGGACGAGATTTCATACGTGTGCGACGACATCGACGTTGTGGGCGTAAACAACCGCCACCTCGGCACATTCCGCACCGACCTGGAGGCTTCGGAATTTCTCGCCCGCAAACTTCCGCAAAGCATCACGCGCATTTCCGAAAGCGGCATCAAGTCGGCAGCCGACATTGTGCGGCTGCAAATGCTCGGCTACCGTGGGTTTCTTATCGGCGAACTGTTCATGAGCGGCGAGAACCCCGCAGAAAACCTCGGCAGACTGAACGCCGACATTGACAAACTGATTACAGCAAGAATATGATAGTAAAGGTTTGCGGAATGCGCGCCCCCGAAAACATACGCGCCGTGGAGCAGACAGGGGCAGACCTCATGGGGTTCATCTTCCACCCCAAGTCGCCGCGCTTCGTTGCCGCGCTGCCCGCATACATGCCCAAGAGGGTGAAGCGCGTGGGCGTGTTCGTAAATTCCTCACAGGAGGAAATCGTCAGCAAAGCCCGCGAGTTCTCGCTTGACTACATACAGCTCCACGGCAACGAGACACCGCAATTCTGCCATGCGCTCAAAGAGTGCGGACTAAGGATTATCCGCGCCCAGAGAGTGGCAAACGCCGACGACATCAACAAAGCCGAAGCCTACTGCATGGCGGATCTTATGGTTTTCGACACCAAGTCGGAACTGTATGGCGGCTCGGGCAAGAAATTCAACTGGCATCTGCTCGAAAACTACAAGGGGCGCGTGCCGTTCCTGCTGAGCGGCGGCATCACCCCCGGCTCGCTCGCCGAAATACAACAATTCTCCCACCCGATGTTCGCCGGCGTTGACCTCAACAGCGGCTTCGAGACATCGCCCGCGCTGAAAGACGCGGAAAAACTTAAAAACTTCATTGAAAAAATCAAGGGCCTGCGCCCGTAAAAACAAAAATCATGAACCGAATAGACAACTTGTTCAAGACAAAAAGCAAAGACATACTTTCAATATACTTCTGCGCCGGCGACCCCACGCCGTCATGCACCGCCGACGTGATACGCTCGCTCGAACGCAACGGCGTTGACCTTGTGGAAATAGGAATGCCGTTCAGCGACCCCCTGGCCGACGGCCCCGTGATACAGGCTGCGTCAACCCGCTCCCTGAAAGGCGGAATGAGCGTGAGGAAGCTCTTCGGACAGCTTGAGGGAATACGCAA
>CAKRMO010000028.1 GCA_934364765.1 uncultured Bacteroidaceae bacterium
GTCGTTCCTCAAATCGTCAATCATTGTACGTTCGTATTCCCTCAAAGGGAACGCCCCTGCCGGATACTCGTTTTTAATCTGCTTTTCATAAAACAAACCGCTGTCGTTGCTCATAGAAAGACAACCCCGTTACACACGGTTCCCTTTCCTCCCATTTCACGGCGATATTCCACGCAATGACGTAACCCTGTCCGCCCGAATAGGCGAGCGCAAAATCCCAAGGCTCATTAAAAGGCAGCTTGTCGCCGTGCTTTACAAACCTCTCGCAGCTTGGCAGTCCGCCCTCATAACTGTCCAAATTGCAGACAACATTGTTGAAAGCCATTTTCCTGCCCTTGCGGTTTATCAGCAAAACGCGGTCGGCGAATGCCGCAGGAGACAAAACCGCCGCACGGTAGTCCTTGCCAACCACAATGCTGTCAACAACCTCATATCCGCACACGGCAACGCCAATGACCGTGCAAATTCTGTGGCACAGCGCATTTCCGCCCTTGGGGGCATCAAGACGCAGCGTGTCGTTGGCGAAAACCATCCTATATTTTTGTTTTCCGACGGAATTTATCTTGCGTTTTCCTTTTTCCGTGACAAGAAACAAACGCACCTTTTTGTCTCCAAAAGCAACCTCATAGCAACCTTCCCCCACTTGTGCAGTTTTTGTAACCTGCATATCTTTTGCTGCTTGCAAAGTCAAACCGCAGCCTGTATTGCCCATGAAATCCTCACCATTGTAGAGGGCGTTGAACACCACATCCGGGCTACAGTATTCCATAAGCAACTTCTTCTCCTTGGCCTGCACATCCTCCAAACGGTCTTGCGCCCCGCTGTTCGCGCAACTGTCCTCCTCCGACCTTAATTGCGCAAGCTGGCAATAAAAGTCCCTTATAAGCCCAGCGTCATTGTCCGCCCTGTTTTCTGTTTTGCTTTTCCCGGAGCAGCCGCACAGCAGCCCCGGCGCCACAATGGCAACCGCAAAACAAAAAGCGGCTTTTGCAATCGTCCTTTTCATGATGCACAAGATTGTTACGGCTGTATGTGGAAACCGCCCAAGAAATGCGCCTTGCCACGCCGCCCCTGACCGTACAGCTTGTAATATCCCGGGGCAAGGCGCGAGACATCGACAACGCTGTCCGCCTCAATAACTTTAAGCTCACGCCCGCATTCATCGCATATTGTCAGAAGTTTCGCATCAACATTGCCGGCATACAGCTTGCCGGCACGCACCTTCATGCCTACGTCCTTGCTTACGGCAACAGGCGCGGGGCGGTTTACTTCCGCAATGCCGCTCTCGTTGCCAAAGCGGTCTATGGCCGTTACGCCGTAAAACATTCTGCGGCTCGCAGGACAGGCAACGTCAATACGGTATTCCGTCTCCGGCATATACGAGGCGACAAGCCGTGCGCTGTCAGGAACAACCGGGTAAGAGCCGGAGGCATATATATTATAGCGCAGCGAGCCGCCAGGCGTAGGGTCGGCCGACGGCTGCCACGAAACCCGCCATTCATATTTGGACTTCTCCACTTCCACACCTTGCGGCGCAGTTGGGGCAATGCAGTCCTGCCACGTCATTGCGGGCTGCAACGCCGGGCGCGTGTAGAACGAATATTGCAGGTAGTCGGCAATCCCCTTTACATTGTCCTCAAGAAAACGGCTGCGGAAATACGCCTGGCCGCCAGCCCCATGCAGACGCAAAAAGTTCAGTTCGCGGGTAACGGTCTGCAAGTCCCAGTTTTTCTGCCCCTCGTCAAGGAAATACACGCCCAATCCCGGCACAACCACGCGCCCATTGGCGTTTTCCACCCAGTCGAGTGCGAAAGGATAGAAATGGTCTCCCTTGAAATACATCATGGGGAAAATCTCGTCCATAATGCCCTCCTTCATCCACAACTGCACATCCTGCGCCACGGCGGCGCGCGCATTCCAGCCATACGAGAAATAGCGCGGCAGGTCATCGTGCTTGCCCACCGGCGAACAGCTCAGCACCACCCAAGGCTTGACAGCCTTTATGGCGGAATGTATCTTCCTCACGCACCGCGTTACGTTTTCGCGCCGCCATTCGCCCCGCGCCATCCCATTGCCGTATTTCCTGAACGTGGCTGCGTCGCTGAAAGGAATTTCCTTTTCGGGATAGCGTATGTAGTCAAGGTGGATGCCGTCAACATCGTAGTTTTTCACAATCTCTGCGCACAGCGAAGCCAGATAGTCGCCAACCGCCGGAACTCCGGGGTTCATCATCCAATGATCTCCAGCCTTGACGCACAATTGCGGCTGACGGCTTACGACGGAACGGCGGCCTAATTGTTTCGTTACCGCAAGGCTTGTGAGCGGAAAGGCAACCACCCACGCCTGTATGCTCATCCCGCGCTTGTGGCACTGCTCCACGGCAAACCCCAAGGCATCATATCCCGGCGACACGCCCGGCTTTCCCGAAAGACAGCCGTCCCACGGCTCCAGGGCCGAAGGGTAAATCACCGTGCCGCGTATGCGCGTCTGCAAAAGCAGGGTGTTTATCCCCATAGCCTGCAAACGGTCGAGGTGTTCGCACAGCTGGCGTTTCTGCCGCTCCACCCCCGCCGGATTGTTTGCGTAGCCCCTCGGCCAGTCAAGCCCTCCGATTGTCGTGAACCAAACCGCCCTCACCTCACGTCGGGACTGCTGCGGGACAAGCTGCGCCACAGCCGCCGCCAAGCCCGCACACGCAAGCGCCAACGCCGTCATAATTGTCTTGAATTGCATATACCGTAGTTTTACGACCACAAAAATACGCTTTTTATATGCGTGGTGAAAACTTTTTCTTAAATTTGCTCCAAACAAAACAAGGCATCCAAATGAGAAAACCGCCCAAAAGCGTATGGCTTCCCGCCCTGATGGCACTGTATGCCGTCGTATTCTTCGTTTACGAGTTCTTTGTCCGCGAAGTGGGCTTCACGCCGCGCAACCTGTCGGTCATGGCGGGTGCGGCAATAATGATTGCTGCCGTTTGGTGGATAAACCGCATGAACGAGAAGCGGAAAGACCAAACGCAAAGCGATTCTGAACAGAAACAAAACCCAAAACAATAACAAGACGATGAAAAAGTTTATTGCAGTTGCGGCATTGTTCGCAATGATTTTCACAGGTGCAAGCGCACAGTTTGAGGCCGGCACAAAATACATTGGCGCATCTCTTTCAGGCTTGAGTCTGCAATACAGCTCAAACGAGCGTTTCCGTTTCAATCTTGACGGCGCGGCAGGTCTCTTCGTCAGCGACGGACTGCTTGTGTATGCCAACTTCGGATATGGGCACACGCGCCACACGGATGACATTACCGCCGGCATTAACGGGCGGTACTATTTCACCCAAAACGGCATTTTCCTCGGAACCGGCGCACAGTTTGTGCACTACACCAAGAGCAACAACGACCTTATGGTGCCTGTGGAGATTGGCTATGCCTTCTACCTGAACCACTACCTCACCGTGGAGCCGTCGGTTTACTACAAGATGAGCATGCACGACTTCAGCGACAACTCGTCCGTAGGCCTGAAAATCGGCTTGGGATATTATTTCTGAAAAGCCGCGACCCGCAATGACAGAGAGGCGGCAAAGCACGCTCCCTATCGGCAAACAAACCCGCAAGCTTGGCAAAGCCGCCCAAGCTGCGGGTTTGCTGTTTATGCTGGCAATCACCGCCAGCCATGCATTATATGCAAACACTCCCATGAAGAGCGGCGACGGCGTGATAACCATCTTCCCAAACAAGGAGGCGCAATACCGCATCCCGGCCATAGTGGAATGCAAGTCGGGCAAGCTTATCGCATTCACAGACCACCGCTACCAATGCGATGACATTGGCGGAGGACGGCGGCTCGACATTGTGATGAAAACAAGCAAGGACGGGGGCAAGACATGGAGCGCACCCGAACAGACAGTGGCGAAAGGGGGAGGCGGCACAGCCGATGAATTCAACTGCGCCCACGGCGATGCCGCCACCGTGGCTGACAGGGAGACCGGCGAAATACTCGTAATGTGCGCCTCGGGCGGCATAGGTTTTTGGGAGTCCACCCGCGAACAGCCCATCATGGTTGGCAGATATTACAGCCGCAACGAGGGCAAAAGCTGGACAGGGGAAGAAGTTACCCGCGACATATACCGCCTTATGCCCGATGTGGAAGGGGCTTTCTTCACCAGCGGCAGAATATGCCAAAGCAGCCGCATTAAGGCGGGAAGCCACTACCGCATATATTCGGCGCTTGCCACAAGAGCCGGAAACCGTGTGGTTTACAGCGACAACTTCGGCAAAGAGTGGAGGCTTTTGGGAGAGAACGCGGCAGAGGCGGCGCCCAAGGGCGATGAAGCCAAGATAGAGGAACTGCCCGATGGTAATGTTTTGCTGAGCAGCCGCGTGAAAAACGGAAGATACTTCAACATCTACCGCTACTCCAACCGGACCGCCGCCACCGGCACATGGGGCAAGGCGGCATTCTCCTCGGCAGAAAACAACGGCATAGCGGCTAACGACAACGCCTGCAACGGCGAAATCCTGCTGGTCAGAGCCAAGAGGAAAGGCAAGCACGCATGGCTACTGCTGCAAAGCATACCGTCAGGACCGCAGCGCACCAATGTGGCAATATTCTACAAGGAACTGAAAAGCCCTGCCGACTACGCATCGCCCGAAGCCATCGCCAAGAACTGGGACGGACACTGTCAGGTGAGCCACACAACCTCGGCATATTCCACAATGATACAGGGCAGGCGCGGCGGCATTTTCTTCATTTACGAGGAAAACGCCTTCCGGCATCCCGAAAGCGAAACCTCCGACTATTACGACATACAGTTGAAGAAACTTAGCGTGAGGCAGATAACCGGCAACAAGTACAAATGAGACTTACGCCGCAACAGCCAAGACCGTGCGGTTTTCTTGCTTTACGACATTCCCCCTCACAAACACGGCAAAATTCACAAGTCATTAATTAACAGCAATTTATTTGATTTTGGAAACGTTTTACAAGTTGTTGTTTTTCAACACCTTGCAAACGGCAAAAAAAAGGTCTGATGTAGTTTTAATTATATCTGATATAAATATTTCTACATAGGACATAGTTTTTTCTACATCAAATGTAGTTTTAGCGGTATTGGTTTTGCGGAAATTGTAGGGGCGTATGGCACACGCCCTACTGCGGTGGAATTTGTTGATTGATTGCATGCAGGACATTTGTGCGGCGTTTGTTTACGGATTAAAACACATTACGCACATCCCAACCCTAGCCGCCCGAAACAATCCGCGCACCCTGTTACTCAATCCCCAAAAACTCTTTCGCCTTTTTGGCGGGGATGCCGAAATTGAACGACGTTGTGCCTTGCAGCTTGGCGAAATTCACGCCGACCACATCACCATACATATTCAGCACAGGACTTCCGCTCGACCCTTCGAGCAACGGTATGGAATACATCATCCTGTTGTCGTCGGGGTCCTGAAGTATGTTGCCCGATGTTATCTGCGATTTAAGCCCCGTTGAAGTCTGGGCGAGCTGCGGCCCATGGTTGAAGCCTATCATGCAAAGCTGCGTGCCGGCCTTGAGCTTGCGTCCTTTGTAATCGCGGCGCATACGCTGCCAATAAGTCTCAAGCAGCGTGCGCTTGCCCTTCGTGCCGCCCTGAAAATGGAACACGTAGCGGTCTTTGGGCGTTTTCCCGCTGTTGAGCCTTATTACAGCCAAGTCAACATCGTCAACGCCCGACACTTTTGTTACCGTGCACTCCGAAAAGTCCCCCGGCGATGAAACCCTGTCGCCGTTGTATGCTATGCCCACGCGGCATGACGCGGTTATCCGTATGTCCGAAAGGCTGATGTTCTCTATATTTCCCACAGCCTCGTCATACTCCTCAAAGCTCTCCCTAAGTTCCGAAAGCTTGTCGTCATCAATAAAGCCGCTGCTTATTCCCTGATAGTAAGTCTGGTTATACTGCTCTTCGGCGGCATCGCGCAAGGCGGCGAAAAGGCTCTTCACCCTGTCAAGCTGTTTGGCGAGAACCGTCCGCACCACAGCCTTGTCAATTTCGGGGCGCACCACATGGCGGTTGGTGAGAATGTTGCCGTCGCGCGAGATGAAGAAGCCCGTGCCGAACGCCACGGCAGAGTTGCGGGTTATCTCTGCAATGTCATCGGTAAGGTTCACAAGGTTTCCGTCTTCGTCTATGCCGGTAAAGTAAGCCACAGTCCCCGCCACGTTCATGGCATAGTAGTAGCGGTTCATTATAAGCACCACCCCCGAAGCGTCGTTCCTGTAAATCTCGTCAACGCCCATGGGCTTTTCCTTGCACGAGACAAGCGTCCCGCCCGCCACGGCAAACATAATTGTATATATGAACAGTCTGAACATCCGCGTTTTCATGCCACGAACCATTTTGCATTATATGCGTGCAAAGTTAAGAAACTGTTTTGACTTTTGCATACAGCTTGTTTCATAATATCACCGTTACATTCACCCATGCCTTGGGCATACATACGATCATTCCGTCCCTTTTTGCAAAACTCCGGAAATTATATGGGACATGGGAAAAACCACGTCCTATGCAGGAAAAATTATGTCTGATATAATTTGAATTACATCAGACATAATTTTCGCGCCTTGCGCAACACGCCGGACATTCTACTTCAGCAGCAATCCGCCGTTAGGCTGTATCACAACCTTTGCCTCGCCCTTGGCGTTGACTTTCAGCTTTTGCATCTGCCCCTGCGGAAGTGCATCACCCTTGGCGGGGCGGTCGTTGTAATAAGCTACCTGCTTGCCGGCAAACATGGGAAGGTTTAGCGTGAGTTTCAGTTCCTTTTCTTCCGCATTCAGTCCCGCCACGTACCATTTGCCGCCGCTGCGGCGCGCCACGATGAAATATTTGCCGGGATAGCCGTCAACAAAGCGCGTCTCGTCCCATGCGGTGGGGATTTCCTTCAGCAGGTCGAGCTCGAACTGCGGAAGTTCGTCAAGATTGTTGGGCATCATGCCTATGCACTGCACCTCGGTCTGCGTGAAGATTGCGGCGGCGATTTCAAGAATGTCCGATGTGTGGCGGCGGTGGCGGCTCTTGTTGTCGCGCGACATGAACTTGTTCATCAGTGTTCCGCCATAGTCCATCGCCCCAACGGCATTGCGCGTGAAAGCGAATGTGGCGAGTTCCTGCGCCTCGCTCTTTGCGCTCTCCTCGTTGAAATACACGTTCTCGGAAGCCCGCACAGCCTCGGAGGAAATGAAGTTGGGGTACATCCTCTCCCAACCGCGTGGCAGTGTGCAGCCGTGGAAAATCACGAATATGCCGAAATCGTTGGCGTCGGCGAGGATGTCCTCGTAAAGTTTCATGACCTCCTGCTTGTCGCAGCCGAAATAGTCAACCTTTATTCCCGCAACGCCGATGTCCTTGAGCCATTTCATCTCACGGCGGCGTATATAGCCCTTGTCCATAAGGTTTCGCGGACCTTCGTGAGTGTCGTTTATATGTCCGTTGGAACTGTACCAAAGAATAAGGCGCACACCTTTCGACATTGCATACTTGCTCAATTCCGCCATTCGCTTGCGCCCTATTTTCTCGTCGCGCTCCCAGTTGGCGTCTATAAGATTGTATTCATATCCCATTGCAGCCGCCATGTCGGTGAACTGTTTCTGGTCCTCCATGTTTATGGACGGGTCCTGCCAGTTTATCCAACTCCACACGTAACGTCCTGGCTTGTAGGTTTGCGAAGCCTCGTAAAGAGGTTTTACCACATCATACGGAATTGTGGTCTCAACAATGGGCTTGAGCGATGAGCCTACGGTTATCGTGCGCCAAGGGGTTGAACCCGGAAGCGGGAAACCGCACACCGCCGAACCGAGACCGCTGCCCTGCCCCGGCAGAGGAAACGTAACGGTATAGCCTTCGCCGGGAACATATTCAGAAAGCGAGCAACCGGCATAATCGCTGTCAGTCCCTGTTTCGCCAAGCAGCATCCAGCCGTCGTCGCCCACGCGGAAAAGGGCGGGGAAAGCGTAACCTTCGCCGTATTGCGACTTCACATTGAGCGGGGCATCGAGCGAAAACTTCTCCTCGTATGCCGGCGTGGCCCTGCACCAGCCTGTTTCTGCCGGGCTGAGCGGAGAGATGAACGCCGTGGAGCGGGCGGGAATGTTGAATGACGTGGCTTCGCGGTCAATGCGTATGCTGTACCAAGTGCCGGTTATATAGAATGAATAGCGGAAAGCCACATCGTTGTCCGACACGTTGAATGTTACAGTCATCAACTGGTTCTGGGCGTTTGTGAAGTCAATGCGCATTCGGTTTGCCACATAATGCACTTCGGAACACTTGATGCGGGTCAGCTTATAGCTCTCGTCTATTTTTGAAGCCTGTGCCCCCGTGAGTTTAAGCCCTTGGGTGAAATCGCCTACGTTCGAGACCACACCAAGGCGTGAAGAATCAAGAAACCTCTTTCCGTCGTACAAAATGGTATAACTGGCTTTTCCGCCGTTGTCGTTCACCTCCACAACCAGTTTGCCGTCGGGAGAGGCAACCTTTACGTTCCCCGCGTGCAAGGTGCTGAAAAACGCACAGGCAAACAACGTTGAAAATATTGCGGCCTTTTTCACCATAATTGTATTTACGCTAGAAATATAGTTGTTTACCGCAGCAGCAACCCGCCGTTGGGCTGGATTACCACCTTGGCCTCGCCCTTGGCGTTGACTTTAAGTTTTTGCATCTGCCCCTGCGGAAGTGCGTCGCCCTTGGCGGGGCGGTCGTTGTAATAAGTTACCTGCTTGCCGGCAAACATGGGCAGGTTGAGCGTGAGTTTCAGTTCCTTTTCCCCCGCATTCATTCCTGCCACATACCATTTGTCCCCTTTGCGGCGTGCAACTATGAAATATTTGCCGGGATAGCCGTCAACAAACCGCGTCTCGTCCCAAGCTGCGGGGATTTCCCTCAGCATATCAAGCTCGAACTGCGGAAGCTCGTCAAGGTTGTTGGGCATGATGCCCACGCACTGCACATCGGACTGCGTGATATAGGCTGCCGCAATTTCGAGAATGTCAGAAGTGTAGCGGCGATGGCGGCTTTTGTTGTCGCGAGAGAAATATTTGTTGAGCATTGTGCCGCCGTAGTCCATTGAAGCCACAGCGTTGCGCGTGAATGCGAACGTGGTGAGCTCCCGTGCCTCGCTCTTTGCGCTCTCCTCGTTGAAATACACGTTCTCGGAAGCCCGCACAGCCTCTGAAGCTATAAAATTGGGGTACATCCTTTCCC
>CAKRMO010000029.1 GCA_934364765.1 uncultured Bacteroidaceae bacterium
CGAGGAGACCGGCTTTGCCGACTCCATGAGCTTGGTGCGCGACGAGGACTACGAGGCAAACCATCCCGAATATGGGCCAAATCTCGACAAGAGCGCGCAAATAGCCAACCCCGACCACAGATACTACGGCTTCACCGCCTTTGTGGAGACCGACAGCGTGTTTATGGAGCAATGGGGGTGCAGTGCGCCCGAATACAAGAGCGACGTGTTCGTGAACTGGGAGAGCGTGCTCGCTGTCATAAAGGAGCAGTGCCAAAGGGCATACCCCGACGCCAAGGCCGAAGACCTTAAAGACCCCAACAATGCCGTGCACCAGTTTGTGGCATACCACATAGTGCCGGCAAGGATGAGCTGGGAGAAAATGGTGATACACCAGGTGGAGATGGGCTATGCATACAGCAACCCCAACAACCTGACAATCGACTGCCATGAGTATTACGAAACAGTGGGGGGCTACCACCGCCTGATGAAAATATCGGAAGGGAGGCAGACCGACGGCAAGCGCATAAACCGCCACTGCACCTACGACCCCGACACATACGACGAGCTTTTGGTTGACCGCGAGGGCGTGAGGATAATGCCCGACAACGGACGCGTGGCAAACAACGCGCTCAACGGCTTCTACTATCCCATAGACAATATGCTGGTTTACGACGACGATGTGCCAAACGTGGTGCTCAACGAACGCATACGCTGGGATTTCTCGTCCCTGTTCTCCGAGCTGATAAGCAACGGACTGCGCCGCATAAAGGACGCGGGGCAGCACGCGATACCCAACAACTATTTCGAGCGCATGGAAGTGTCGGACGAAAGCTGGCTCGTTTACCTGCCCTACCACGGGCCGAACAGCATGTGCAACTATCAGGCCGACGAGATGAACATAAGGGGGCAGTATGACCTCACCCTGCGTCTGCCGCCTGTGCCTTTCGAGGGCACGTGGCAGTTCCGCATCTGCGCACCCTGCAACACCGGCTTCGGAATGGCGCAGTTCTATCTTGGCAAGAACAAGAACAACCTCCAGGCCATAGGTCTGCCGGTTGACCTCCGCCTTTCGCTCTCCAACCCCAATATAGGCTGGGCCCCGGATGAAGACGACCCGGAGGTTACAAGGCAGATAGACAAGAATATGCTCAACCACGGCTACATTAAGCCGCCGCGCCATGACGGCATATCGCGCAACGGCGCACCCGTAACCGAGTCGATGCGAAACTCCACCACATACCGCGCCAACCTGCGCGTGCGCAAAATTGTGTGGACCGGCAACATGAAGCCCGAAGAAACCATGTACCTGCGCGTGAAGTCTGTTTTGAGCAACCCGTTCGCCTGCTTCCTGCTCGACTATATGGAGTGGGTCCCCAAAAACGTGTACAACGGCGCAGTAGAGGAAGACCAGTGGTAACACAGCCGCCGCAAAACAATGCAAACGAAATCCCCGCACCCGCAACGGTGCGGGGATTTTTTTCGCCATCCCCCGCCGCAGACGCCCCCTTAAAGCCCCAAAAGCGCAAGTCCTTGTGTCCCAGGAATATACCTTGTTTTAACCGCCTTTTATAAGACTTTGGCTTTCAGACGTTTGC
Source organism: uncultured Bacteroidaceae bacterium (assembly GCA_934364765.1). Taxonomy (GTDB): domain Bacteria; phylum Bacteroidota; class Bacteroidia; order Bacteroidales; family Bacteroidaceae; genus UBA6398. The sequence goes on from CAKRMO010000029.1 coordinate 1,578, forward strand.
AGCGGCGGAAAAAAGGTCTGATGTAGTTTTAATTATATCAGACATAATTTTTCCTGTGTCCTATGTAGTTTTTCCTACGTCCTATGTAGTTTTCGCGGTGTTTCGTAAACACCATCGTTTCGGGCTTTGCTGGAATCATGTGGACGGTGTGTGTTGTTTTTGATTGCATACGGTATATATGTATGGGCGTATGGCATACGCCCCTCGCACCACCGTGCGAACCATATTGGCAAACGCGGCGGGGTTGTCAAGTGGTCGTTTGCGGTTGTCATGACGTAAACGGGCGGTTTTGCGTATGCAAAACGCCTCTTGCAAGGCGAAAATGTTCCTGTATTCATATTACATGTTCCTGTGTTCATGTTGCAGGAAAGGGCGTTTGGCTACATTTGCAGACAATTGAACAAGAACAATGCGTCAGGCATCCACGCATTGGAAGACATGACCCCGGGCACAGGATGCCTGTCCGGACAAAACATTATTATGAGGAATTTTTACGTTTCCCTGTGGCAGAGGCGCGGATGCTGCTTGCCACATGAAAAAGACCGCAACTGCGGTCGGCTTAAAAGGTCGTTATGCGCGTTTGCAATGGTGCTGGCCGCGCTCTCCGCACAGGCGCAGACCGTAACTGTGAACGGAGTTGTTTACGAAGCCATTACAGACTCCACCGCAAAGGTGGCCGCTCTGGAAGCCTCGGCGGAAAGCTCCGGGGAGGTGAACCTGGAATCGTCCGTAACGATTGGCGGAAAGAAACACACTGTTACCGTTTTGGGAAAGTCGCTCTTCGAAAACAACACAAGCGTTAAAAAGGTTGCGCTTCCCGAAAATCTTGCCGAGATTGAGGATGATGCGTTCTATGGTGCCAGTGCGCTCGAATCCATAAGCATACCCAAGAGCGTTGCAAAAGTCGGCAATAGTGTGTTCAGCGAATGCGCCAGCCTGAAAAACGTGGTGTTTGAGGCAGGAAGCGAGGGCAACGGACAGACAATAACTATCGGCGAGGAGCTGTTCTGCTATTGCGTGCAGATGGAGAGTGTGGAGCTGCCTTGGGGGGTTGAGGAACTGCCATACTGCACATTCACAGGATGCAGTTCGCTGCGCGAGGTGATATTGCCGGAAACATTGAAAAAGATATACGAATATGTTTTTGAAGAATGCGACAACCTGAAGGAGGTAAACATCCCGCAAAGCGTTGAGTACATAGACGCAAGTTTCTTAACTAATTCCAGTGTCGCCGCCCTGAACGTGGCGGAAGGCAACGTGAAATACAAGTCGGCTGACGGGGCATTGCTTTCCGCCGACGGCACGCAGTTTTTCTTCTGCCTACCCCGGAAAACCGGAACTTGCGTTGTTCCCGATGGCGTGAAGGCATTGGAGGATTATGCATTCTACGCCGCAACAGAACTGACGGGAGTAACCCTGCCCGAAAGTCTTGAGCGGATAGGCAGTGATGTTTTCCTCGAATCGGGTGTGAAGAAACTGTATATCCCGAAAAACGTGGAAAATATAAAGAATTTCACATTTGCGGGTTCCGGACTGGAAAGCATAGATGTTGACGGCGGGAATGCTGCGTACAGCTCGAAGGACGGCGTGCTGTTCAGCAAGGACGGCAAGACGCTCTTGTGCTACCCACCGTTGAAAAAGGACGAGGCATACACCATTCCCGATGTGGTGGATTCGGTTTGTGAGCGGGCTTTGGAAAACCTGTACGTTTCGCAGATAAAGGTCAACGCAAATATAAGGAACATTGATGCCAATTGGTGCAATGGCATATGCAAAAACCTTAAATCGGTGGAAGTTGACGCCGGCAACCCTGCTTACAAGTCGGTTGACGGTGCGGTGTTCAGCAAAGACGGCAGCACGCTTGTCATGTATCCCACAGGCAGGGCAGGAAAGTGTGTCATACCCGAAGGGACAAAGACCATAGGGCGCAGGGCTGTTATGGGCTGCAAAGCTGACAGCATAGTGGTTCCCGCCAGCGTTGAAAAAGTGGAAAGTGCCGCATTTGAAGAAACCGCAGCCACCCATATAAGCGTATTGGGCAAGTCGCATATCGGGTCGTGGGCATTTTACGGCAGCAAGGTGAAGAGCGTTTACATCCCCTACGTTCCGTTGATAGCGACACGTGCCTTTCGGAATTGCGACTCCCTGAAAAGCATCACGCGCTTCGTGGTGGGCAATGTTGAAAATGATGCTTTCTTCCTAAGCGGCAAGGAATTTTACGACAACTGCATGCTGTATGTGCCCAAAGGAATGTCGGGCGAGTTTCGCGGACACTCTGTTTGGGGACGGTTCAAGAACATTGTGGAGGTTGACGACGCTACCGGCATTGAGGGCGTGAAGGCGGCAGGCCGTGCCGGCGTGAGCGTGAGCGGCGGCACGATAAGCGTTGACGGCATTGCCGGCGGCACTCCCTTGAAAGTGTACTCCGCCGACGGCGCAATGGTTTACGGCGGCGCGGCGCGGCAGTTCACCCCCGCAACCGCAGGAACATATATAGTTGTAGCGGGAGACAGGACGTTCAAGGTTCTCGTGAAATAAAAAGAAACGCTGCAGGTTTCACTTTCATACCGCAATCCGCCGCCCAAGCACAGGGCGGCGGATTTTTTACGCCCATACAATCCTCCCCCTGCAAATTCCGTCCAAAACTACATGGGACACAAGAAAAACCATGTCCGATGTAGAAAAAATTATATCAGACATAATTCAAACCACATCAGACCTTTTTTTCGCCGTTGCAAATATCTGAAAAACAAACCGTTAAGGCAAGTCGTTTTTGTACGGCTATTCTTTTGTAACTCAATGCCTTATGTGTTTTGGGCCGTATTCGCAGCTTCTTTTGCAAAAAGCCGTGTTCACGGGCTTGCCGTGAAGGGCATGGGCAAACATGCCTTTTATGGTATCTTAATCTGGCAGATGTAAAAAACGCGCTCCAACAATATGGAATAGGCGAAAAAATAGTAATTTTGCACGGAAATGGGGCCGTGTGTGCGGCTCCGCCAAATATTCATCAGAAAACAATAAACAGACAAGTTGATATGAGTCTTCAAACCCAAAAAATCAGAGAATTAGTAGAAAAGCGCGCCAAGGCACGTCTTGGCGGCGGCGAGAAAGCCATTGAGAAGCAGCACGCCAAAGGCAAGCTCACGGCACGCGAGCGCATAGCCCTGCTGCTCGACGAGGGCAGCTTTGAGGAACTGGATATGTTCAAGCTCCACCGCTGCCACAACTTCGGCATGGAAAAGAAACAGTATCCCGGCGACGGCGTTGTAACCGGCAGCGGCACAATCAACGGCCGTCTGGTATATGTTTACGCCCAGGACTTCACCGTGAACGGCGGCTCGCTCAGCATCACCATGGCTGAGAAAATCTGCAAGGTTCAGGATTTGGCTATGAAGATGGGTGCGCCCTGCATTGCCGTGAACGATTCGGGCGGTGCGCGCATCCAGGAGGGCATTGACTCCCTCGCCGGCTTCGGCTCGATATTCCAGAGAAACATAGAAAGCTCGGGCGTTGTGCCGCAAATTTCCATGATATGCGGGCCCTGCGCCGGCGGTTCGGTTTATTCGCCCGCCCTCACCGACTTTGTGGTGATGCTCGAGGGCGTTTCGTATATGTTCCTCACAGGCCCGAAGGTCGTGAAGACCGTTACGGGCGAGGACGTAAGCTCCGAGGAGCTCGGCGGCGCGTCGGTTCACGGCAGCAAGAGCGGCGTGGCGCATTTCACCGCCAAGACCGAGGAAGAGGCTGCGGAAATCGTGAAAAACCTGCTTAGCTTCATTCCGCAGAACAACATGGAGGAAGCTCCGAGAGTGGAGTGCAACGACCCCGTTGACCGCAAGGAGGATATGCTCAACGATATAATACCCGACAACGCCAACATGGCATACGACATGTACAAGGTTATTGGCGCGGTTGTTGACAACGGGGAGTTTTTCGAGGTTCACTCGAATTTTGCAAGGAACATAATAGTGGGCTTCGCCCGCTTCAACGGCCAGAGCGTGGGCATCGTGGCAAACCAGCCCAGCGTTTACGCCGGCGTGCTCGATTGCAACGCCAGCCGCAAGGGGGCGCGTTTCGTGCGCTTCTGCGACGCCTTCAACATTCCCCTCGTAACCCTTGTTGACGTTCCCGGCTTCCTGCCCGGAACGGCGCAGGAATACAACGCCGTCATAGACCACGGCGCAAAACTGCTTTACGCCTACGGCGAGGCCACCGTGCCAAAGGTTACGGTAACGCTGCGCAAGAGCTACGGCGGCTCGCACATCGTGATGAGCTGCAAGCAGCTTAAAGGCGACCTCAACTATGCGTGGCCATCGTCTGAAATCGCCGTCATGGGCGCAAGCGGCGCTGTGGCCGTGCTCTGTGCAAAAGAGGCCAAGGCGCAGGAAAACCCCAAGGCGTTCCTCGCCGAAAAGGAGAAAGAGTACAACGACCTGTTCTCCAACCCCTATCAGGCGGCTATGAAGGGATACATCGACGACGTGATAGAGCCGCGCAACACCCGCTTCCGCATCTGCCGAGCACTTGCGCAGCTTGCAACGAAGCGCGAGACGCGCCCCGCAAAGAAGCACGGAAACATCCCAATGTAAAACCGCAAAACGTGACAATAAAGCATAACCCAATGAGGCGCGCAAGGTTTGTCCTTCTAACAGCGTTGCTTGCGGTGTGCGCAAACTTTGCACAGGCGCAGATTGCAACCAACCTGAAGATAAGCGAAGTTGTTGTTGACAACCCCGCCGGGCTTATTGACGAATACGGAAAGCGGCCCGCGTGGATTGAGATTTGCAACACCTCATACGGTACGGTGAACCTGCGCAGCTGCTACCTTACGACAAACCGCAAGGCCCTTGAGGAAATGCCCGTGCCTGAGAGGACAAAACTCATGTCGCCCGTTCCGCGAGGCGACGAGCGCACCAAACTCAAGGCGCAGGGACGCATTGTGCTCTTTGCCGACGGAGAGTCAAACCTCGGCACGCTGCACACAAATTTCACCCTCAACCCGGAAAAGGAAAACTTCATAGCCTTGTTCGACGGCGACGGACACACACTGCTCGACTCGGTAACAGTGCCGCCGTGCAAAGAGGCGGGAAGCTCATATGCGAGATTTCTCGCCCCCAACGGCAAAGACTATGTATGGAAATGGTGTCCCGCCGAAAAAGTAACGCCCGGCTGCGCCAACAGCAACGCGGGAATGACCGACAGCAAGGTGGCGGAGTTCAAGGAAAAAGACCCCTATGGCTTCGGAATGTCTGTTCTCGGCATGGGGATAGTGCTTTCGTGCCTCGTGCTGCTTTCGCTTTTCTTCTACCTGTTCGGCAAGATATTCGCCAACGCGGGCAAGAGGCAGGCCAAGGCACAAGCGGCGGAAAGCGTCCCGGAGGAAGCGCCCGGAGATGACGACGGCGCAATTGCCGCCGTGATTGCGATGGCAATGAAGCAACACCGGTGCAACCTTCACGACTACGAAAGCGGCGTGCTTACAATAAGGCCGCGCCACACCAATTGGACAAGGACGGGAAACTGCAACTAACAACATTAAATAAGAATTTGCTTTTGATATGAGAGTATATAACTACAAACTAAACGCCGGCACCCTTACAATAACCGTTGACGAGGCGGCCGGGGCAATTGCGGGAGTAACGGTGGAGGGAAACGAGCTTTCACTGCCCGAAGGATGCGAGGAGGAGGCTGTTGCGGCAATGGCTCTCGCCGTTGACAAGGCCATAAACGAAGTTGTGCACGACGACGAAAGCGACGTGATAACGCTCAAGTCAGCCGCAACGCGCTGGAACTCTCCCGAGTTCCATTTCAGCACAGTTGAGAAAAACTAACAACCGAAACAAAACATAAAGAGATGAAACAATACAAATACCGCGTAAACGGAAAGAACTACGATGTGGCGATTGACGAGATTAACGGCAAGAACGCCAAGGTTACTGTAAACGGCATCAGCTATGATGTCGAGGTTGAAGGCGAGGCAGGCGAGGGTCTGGCCCCCATCAGCGGCGTTGACGCTGTTGCGGCATCCCCTGCGGCCGCTCCTGCAAAGGCGGCAGCCCCCGCCCCTGCAAGCAAGCCCGCCGCAGCTCCCAAGCCCGCGTCCGCGCCCGGCAAGGGAACGCCCCTGAAAGCCCCCCTGCCCGGCACGGTTACAGACATAAAGGTGGCTGTTGGCGACGCCGTGAAGAAAGGGCAGACTGTAGTTGTGCTTGAGGCAATGAAGATGCAGAACAACATCAACGCCGAAAGCGACGGGACGGTAACATCCGTTGCCGTAAACAAGGGCGACGTCGTAAACGCTGACGACACTCTCATAACAATAGGCTAACGGCAAAGGGGGAATGAACGAATTCTGGCTCTTCCTTTCCACAAAGTTCAACGACTTCCTCACCTACACGGGAGTAGCCTGCGCGTCTTACCAGAACCTCATTATGATTCTGGTGGGAATTGTGTTCATCTGGCTTGCAATCAAGAAAGACTTCGAGCCGCTGCTTCTCATTCCCATAGGGCTTGGCATAATTCTGGGCAACATACCGTTCAAGGCCGCCGGGCTGGAGATAGGAATATACGAGGACAACTCGGTGCTCAACTTCTTCTATTCCGGCGTGAAAGACGGCTGGTATCCCCCGCTTATATTCCTCGGGATAGGCGCGATGACCGACTTTTCCGCCCTGATAGCCAACCCCAAGCTGCTGCTTATAGGCGGCGCGGCGCAATTCGGCATTTTCGGGGCGTATATGCTCGCGCTGCTTTTGGGCTTCGAGCCCAACCAGGCGGCCGGCATAGCCATCATCGGCGGGGCTGACGGACCTACGGCAATATTCCTTTCGTCAAAACTCTCGCCTAACCTCATGGGGGCGATTGCCGTGTGCGCATACTCCTATATGGCCCTTGTGCCGGTAATCCAGCCGCCGCTGATGCGCCTGCTCACCACCAAGAAGGAGCGCGTGATACGCATGAAGCCGGCACGGCGCGTTTCGCAGACCGAAAGGATAGTGTTCCCTATTGTGGGACTTCTGCTCACTACTTTCATAGTACCCTCTGGACTCCCGCTGCTCGGCATGCTGTTCTTCGGAAACCTGCTAAAGGAAAGCACCAAGACCACACGCCTTGCACAGACGGCTGGAAGCTCGCTAAACGACATAATAGTGATGCTCCTGGGTCTTACGGTGGGATGCTCCACACAGGCAAGCGTGTTCCTCACACGCGACACCATTTTCATCTTCATTCTCGGGGCGTTCTCGTTTGTCATCGCAAGCGCGTCGGGCATACTGTTCGTAAAGTTTATGAACCTTTTCCTTTCCAAGGGCAACAAGATAAACCCGCTTATCGGGAACGCCGGTGTTTCAGCCGTGCCGATGAGCGCGCGCATCTCAAACCAGATGGGGCTGAAATACGACAGCGGCAACTATCTGCTCATGCACGCCATGGGGCCGAACGTTGCCGGAGTTATCGGCTCGGCTGTCCCAGCCGGCGTGCTGCTCGGTTTCCTGAACTGAAACGGGGCGTTTCCTGCACAGCCG
>CAKRMO010000030.1 GCA_934364765.1 uncultured Bacteroidaceae bacterium
CGTAAGTTTGATTGGCGCGTTTCGGGCGGAATGCCGTTGGCGCGTATGCCCGGAATGCGCAGTTTTACAACAAACGCAGATGCCTTTTGCTTGATATGCTCTGGAAATTATGGTACAAAAAGCCTCCGTTCCGCATTGCGGAACGGAGGCTTTGGGTTATGCTGCGGCTGTTTTCAGCCTTTTACTTGGCGCATTTAGCGCACCACGGTTTCAGCTGCGTGAAGAAGTCGTTGCCCTTGTCGTCAACAAGAATGAATGCGGGGAAGTCTTTCACAGTAATCTTCCAAACGGCTTCCATGCCTATTTCGGGGAACTCCACGCACTCGATGCTCTTTATGCAGTCTTGCGAAAGTACCGCCGCCACGCCGCCGATGGTGCCCAGATAGAAGCCGCCGTGCTTCTTGCAGGCGTCGGTAACCTCCTTGCCGCGGTTTCCCTTGCCTATCATTATCATCGACGCGCCGTTTGCCTGGAACTCGTCAACGTAGGGGTCCATGCGGTTTGACGTTGTTGGGCCCATGCTGCCGCAGGGATAGCCTTCGGGAGTTTTTGCTGGGCCGGCGTAGAGCACGGGATAGTCCTTGAAGTACTGCGGAAGCCCCTCGCCGCTGTCGAGGCGCGCCTTGAGCTTTGCGTGGGCTATGTCGCGGGCAACAATGATTGTGCCGCTTAGCGACACGCGGGTGCTTACGGGGTATTTTGTCAGTTCCTTGAGTGCGGCGGATATGCCCTTGTCAAGGTCTATGGCAATGCCGCCGTTGTCGCCCGGCTGCTGCAGGTGTTCGGGTATGAGGCTTGCGGGGTTGCTGTCCATCTTTTCGAGCCAGATGCCGTCCTTGTTGATTTTCGCCTTTATGTTGCGGTCGGCCGAGCAGCTTACGCCAAGCCCGATGGGGCAGCTTGCGCCGTGGCGCGGCAGGCGTATCACGCGGATGTCGTGGGCGAAGGCCTTGCCGCCGAACTGTGCGCCGAAGCCTATTTCCTGTGCCTTTTCGAGCAGCCTTGCCTCAAGGCCGAGGTCGCGGAAGGCGCGTCCCGTGGCGTCGCCGCTTGTGGGCAGGTTGTCGTAGTAGTGTATTGAGCCGAGCTTTACGGTGAGCAGGTTCTTCTCCGCCGACGTGCCGCCTATCACGAAGCAGATGTGGTAGGGCGGGCAGGCTGCCGTGCCGAGGCTTTTCATCTTCTCCACGAGGAACGGGATGAGCGTGCCCTCGTTCTGGATTATGGCTTTTGTCATGGGGTAGAGGTATGTCTTGTTTGCCGAGCCTCCGCCCTTGGCAACCATTATGAAGCGGTATTCCGCGCCTTCCTCTGCCTCAATGTCGATTTGTGCGGGCAGGTTGCATTTTGTGTTCACCTCGTCATACATTGTGAGCGGCGCGTTCTGGGAATAGCGCAGGTTGTCCTCGGTGAACGTGTTGTAAACGCCACGGCTCAGGGCTTCGGCGTCGTCAAAGCCGGTCCATACCTGCTGTCCTTTTTCGGCGTGGATTATGGCCGTGCCTGTGTCCTGGCAGAACGGCAGAACGCCTTTTGCGGATGTTTCGGCATTGCGCAGCAGTGCGAGAGCTACATATTTGTCGTTGTCCGAAGCTTCGGGGTCGCTGAGTATAGCCGCCACCTGCTTGTTGTGCTCGCGGCGCAGCATGAACTCCACATCGTGGAACGCCTGTTGCGCGAGTAGCGTCAGGGCTTCGGGGGAGACTTTCAGTATTTCCTTGCCCTCAAATTCGGCGGTGGAAATCCCCTCTCTTGAAATCAAACGGTATTCGGTGTCGTCCTTTCCTTTCTGGAACATGGGCGCATAGTTGAAATCGGGTGCTTTAGCCATATCGTTATGTATATTTTTGTATTATGTCCCTCTTGTAAGGTGCGCGGAAACGCATTGCAAATTTACACTTTACTTGCCAACCGCGCAAAAGTTGCGGGGCAATAATCCGTGCAATTGCGGAATTTCTTACCTTTGCCAAGAGTATGTATAACATCGGCGGTTAGCAAAGATGCCGGTGTGGAGAAAAGCAAGACGGTTATGATAAAAAAAATACTTGGCAAGGCGGTTTTTGCGTTGTTGCTTGCACCTGTGTGCTGTGCGGCGGCGTATGCGCAGAAGGCTGACAGGAATGTTTACACGCGGGGCGGCATTACGCAGATGAATCCCGAAGAGCGCAAGGTCGCCCTTGTGTTCACCGCCGCCGACATGGCTGACGGGGCAGACACCGTAATCAGCACGCTGAAGCGTTACCGCGTGCGGGGGCATTTCTTCTTTACCGGGAGGTTTTTCCAAAAGTTCCCGGACGTGGTGAGGAGGCTTGTGAAGGACAGGCATTATGTGGGCTGCCACGGATATTCCCACCTGCTTTATTTCCCCTGGGACAGGAGCGACACGATGCTTGTGAGCCGCGAGGAGTTCCGCGAGGACATCAGCAAGGCATACGGGGCAATGGCACAGTTCGGCATCAGGAAAAAGAAGGCGTACTACTTCGTTCCGCCTTACGAGCATTTCAACGACACCGTTTCGGCATGGGCGAAGGAAATTGGCCTGCAACTTATAAACAACACCTACGGCACGCTGACCTACGGCGACTATACAACGCCCGACATGGCGCGCTATTACAGCAGCGACTGCATCATGGAGCGCACCATGCGCATGGCCGCCGAAAAGCCGGACGGCATAAACGGCCATATACTGCTCATACATTTCGGCACGAGCGAGAGGCGCACAGACAAGTTCTACAACCGCCTGCCGCAGCTCATAGAGGGTTTGAGGAATATGGGCTACGAGTTTGCCGACCTTTCAAAGGTGATACCCAGGCCCTGATTAAAGTTTGCCCGCATCGCGGTAGCTGAAGTAAGTGCCGCCGCCCACTATCACGTGGTCTTGCAGCGTTATGCCCATCAGCTTCCCCGCTTCGGCAACCCTGCGGGTGAGGCTGTCGTCAGCCTTGCTGGGGTTTACGTGTCCCGACGGATGATTGTGCACGAGGATTATCGACGTTGCACCGGCGGTTATCGCCTCGCGCATTATAATACGTATGTCAACCGAACTCTCCGTAATTCCGCCCTTGCTTATCTGCCTGTCGCCTATCACCTGCAACCGCGTGTTCAGGAGCAGCACCCAGACTTCCTCGTTCCGCTTTCCGGCGAGTTTGGGCGCGAAATAATCGCTCACCTTCAAGGGGTCTGTCATTTGCGAAAGCTTTTCAACGCCCTCGGCCTGCATGAGTTTTGCCATTTGGCACGCCGCCTTTATCGTTACAGCCTTTGCCGGGCCTATTCCCTTGTATTTTTGCAGGTCTTCGAGGCTTTTTGCGGAGAGGGTGCGCAGGTTGCCGCCGCAGTCGTGGAGTATGCGCTGCATCAGCGACACGGCGTTTTCCTCGTCGTTTCCCGAACCGACAAGAATGGCAAGCAGCTCGGATTTTGACAGCGCCTCGGCCCCGTGGCGGAGAAGCTTTTCGCGCGGGCGGTCGTCCTCGGAAAGTTCCTTTATGCTTACTTTCATTTGTAGAAGTTGTCCTTGAACGCCTCGAATTCCTTTTCCCTTAAAAGGTTACGCCTTACGCTTGCCACAATGAAGCCGCTGCCGTAGCCGATGAGCTGTATGAAGGCGGCGGGGACAGAAAGCAAAGCCACCCGAAGGCTTTTGAAGGTTGCCAGGCTGCCCAGGAGCACGAGAAGGGCGTAGAGCGCGAGCGGCAAAATGCTCCACAGGCACGCAAAGCCCCCCACCGCCAGCACGAAGCAGCCCACGGTGAACAGTGCGGGCAGCATGTGCACGGCTTTCATTGTTCCCGGATGGCGCTTTTCGAGGTTTATGCGCGCTATGCCCGAATTGTAAACCTGCCTGAAGAACTTGCGGAAGTCCGTGCGGCGTTTGTGCCACACCCATGCCTGTGGTATGAGGCACGCCTTGTAGCCGTTTTCCACAATGCGGTAGCTCAGGTCGATGTCCTCGCCGAAGCGCATGGGCGAGAAGCCGCCCAGTTTTTGGTAAACCTCGCTGCGTATTCCCATGTTGTAGGAGCGCGGGTAGAACTTGTCCATCTTCTTTTTTCCGCCGCGTATTCCGCCCGTGGTGAAGAACGATGTCATTGCGTAGCTTATGGCTTTCTGCACCGGCGTGAACGAGTCGGCGGCCCTGTCGGGCCCGCCAAAGGCGTCGCAGCCGAGTTTTTCAATCCCGCTGTCAACGGCCTCGAAATACCCCGGCGGCAGCACTACATCGCTGTCAAGGATTATGAGCCACTCTCCCGAGGCCTGCCGTGCGCCATAGTTGCGCGCGGCGGCAGGGCCTCCGTTCTCCTTGTAAAGGTATGTGGTGTGCAGCCGGTTGTGGTAGCGCGCCACAACCTCCTCGCAGCCCGTTTGCGAGCCGTCCTCAACTATCACCACCTCAACGTCGGGGCGCGGCTGCGCGGCTATGCTTTCCAGCAGCTCGCCCACTTCGTCCGGGCGGTTGTAAACAGGGATAATAACCGAATACTTCATAACACTGCAAAAATAAGCATTTTCGCAAAAGCCGCAGGTTTGAAATCCTGAAAAATGACTGCGGCGGAACTTTTGCCGGTGCATGACGGCGGAAATTTTCAACACGTTGGTTTCCTGTAAGTTGGCTGTTTTTGAACGGCCTTTGTAACTATTTGTTCTTCAAATGTTTGTGAGCGGAAAAAAAAGGTCTGATGTAGTTTAAATTATATCTGATATAATTTTTCCTGCATAGGACGTGGTTTTTTCTATGTCCCATGTGGTTTTCCAAGGGCGGTTTTCCGTGAACTCACATAATAATATAAATTTGCCCCTGCCGCCAACTGCTTATAACATGAAAAATGTGTAAATTTGGAAACCGTTTCGGCTTTTTGCCGGAAAGGGCAACGCAAATCGTACAATAATTATAAATAAATGCAGTATATGATAAGCAAAATTTTTGTTGCAGCCTCGCTTGCGCTCCTTCCGCTTGCGGGGTCGGCCAAGGACTATGTGGTAAAGTCGCCATCGGGAAACCTTGCCCTGAAAGTGTGCGCAGGGAAAAGCCTCACCTGGCAGGTGAACTTCAAGGGGCGCGAAATCACCGCGCCGTCCGCGCTTGCCGTCAAGATAAAGGGCGGAGGCTCGTGGGGAAGCGACAGCCCTGCGGGGAAGACGGGCAGGGTGAGCCGCACCCTTGACGGCATAAACTACCGCAAGGCGAGGATTGAGGACAATTACTCCTGGCTTACGCTGAAAGGCAGGGGATATTCCGTTGAGTTCCGTGTATATGACGATGCGGCGGCATACCGTTTCATTGCCAACACCACGGATTCGCTCACGGTGGAGAACGAGACGGTGGAATACAATTTCAGCAAGGACTACGAGGCATTCGTGCCATACGTAAACGACCTGCGCCACGGCGAGAGGTACTCAAACTCGTTCGAGGCCTATTATGACAACCAAAGGATTTCGCAGATGCAGCCGCGCAACCTCGCCCTTGTGCCTTTCGTGGTGAAGCTCGACGGCGGCATGAAGGCCGCGCTCACAAGCGTGGGCGAGCTGGACTATCCGGGAATGTACCTGCATTCCGCATTCTCGAAGGGCTTCTCGCTCGTTGGTGAGTTTCCCGGCTATCCCGACTGGAAAAACTCCGTTCCCGGCAAGGCCGCCACGGAGAACTTCAGCCGCCTTTTCCGCTTTGGCCGCATAGCCCGCATAGGCGGCAGGCAGGCTTTGCCGTGGAGGGCCGTAATCGTCAGCGAGAACGATGTGCAGCTCGCCAACTGCGACCTGACGCAGAAACTCTGCCGCCCCGTGGCAAAAGGCGACTGGTCGTGGGTGAAACCGGGCAAGTCGGCGTGGGAATGGTGGCACGCCGCAAACATAACCGGCGTTGACTTCAAGTCGGGGCAGAACACCGACACATACAAATATTATGTTGACTTCGCCGCAAAATACAACCTGGAATACATAATCCTCGACGGCGGCTGGAGCGGCAGGGACATAACCGAGGCGCGAAAGGAAATCGATATGCCGGAGCTTATAAGGTATGCCGACAGCAAGGGCGTGGGCATCATAGTGTGGGCAAGCTGGAAAAACACCATGGAGAAGATGCACGAGGCAATGCCACTGTACGAAAAATGGGGCGTCAAGGGCATGAAGATTGACTTTGTGGACGCAAACGACCAGTATGTGATAAATTCCGTGAGGGAGATGACCGAACTCGCCGCAAAGCACCACCTTGTGATCGACTGGCACGGGATGATGCTCAACGGAATGCAGGTGTATTATCCCAACATCCTCAACATAGAGGGCGTGCGCGGGATGGAGCAGTGCAAGTGGCAGAGCGGCGCAAAGGGCACGCAGGGCGCGGACATGCCGGGCTATGACGTTACGATACCGTTCTCGCGAATGCTCACCGCACCCATGGACTACACCCCGGGGGCAATGCGCAACGCCACGCGCCAAGACTACCGCCCGTGCAACGACAATCCCATGAGCCAAGGCACAAGGGTGCACCAAATGGCAATGTACACGGTTTTCGACGCGCCGCTGCAAATGCTTTCCGACAAGCCCTCGCTCTACTGTCTCTGGCCCGAGTGCACCGACTTCATATCAAAAGTGCCCACGGTGTTTGACGACAGCCGCACGCTGCAAGGCGAGATGGGCAAATACATAATCACCGCCAAGCGCAAAGGCACTACGTGGTTCGTGGGCGCGATGACAAACTGGGACGAGCGCGAGCTGGAGCTGAAGCTCGACTTCCTTGACAACGCAAGCTACAAGGCCGTGATTTTCCGCGACGGCGTTAACGCCTCTAAAAGCGCGGAGGACTACAAGCGCGAGGAGATGACCGTGAAGAAGGGCGACGTGCTAAAACTGCCTATGAAGAGCGGCGGCGGATGGACGGCGAGATTTGAAAGAATGTAATACACCAATAATACAAAAGCAAAATGAAAACAAACTTAATGACTGCAATGCTCGCCTCGGCCGCCATGCTTTTCGGCGCAACGGCACAGGCGGGAAACTTTGTGGCTAAATCGCCTTCGGGAAAACTGACCCTCACCGTGAACTCCGGCAACAGGCTCACGTGGAAAGTGGACCTGAACGGACGCGAAATAATCAAGCCCTCCGAGCTTGCCGTTGCGCTGACCGACGGAAGCGTATGGGGGCCGGGAGCATCGGGCGGAAAGGCGCAGAAGGTGAGCCGGAAAATTGTCACGCCGCACTACACGAAATCAGAGGTTGAAGACGTTTACACCAAGCTTTCGCTCAAGGGGAGCCAGTACACCGTGGAGTTCCGCGTGTATGACGACGCCGTGGCCTACCGCTTTCGCGGAGCGAGAAAAGACTCTGTGAACGTAAAGAGCGAGACTGTGGAGTATAACTTTACAGGCGACCCCAAAACGTGGACGCCCTGGGTTAACGAGGAGGCGCAGGGCGAGCGTTATTCATGCTCGTTCGAGTCATACTACAACGAGACCAAGATTTCCCAGATGCCCTCCACGAGGCTCAGCATACTGCCGCTGCTTGCCGACATGGGCAACGGGGTGAAGGTGGCGGTTACCGACGTGGGCGACCTTGACTATCCGGGAATGTACGTGCATTCCAATTTCAAGGATGGCAACGGTCTCAAAGGCGACTTCGCAGGCTATCCCGACCTGAAGAACTCCGACCTCAACGGCAAGGGATATGCCAATTTCGTGAAGCTGTTCCGCAAGGACTACATAGCGCGCGTGGGCGGCACACAGCCTTTGACGTGGAAGGTTGCCATTATAACCGAGAACGACGCGCAGCTTGCCGACTGCGACATTGTGCGCAAGCTTTGCGACGGCACGGCGAAGGGCGACTTTTCGTGGGTGAAGACCGGAAAGGTGGCTTGGGACTGGTGGAACGCGCTCAATGTGGCGGGGGTTGACTTTGCCTCGGGAATGAACACGCCCACCTACAAGCACTACATTGACTTTGCGGCGGCAAACAAGCTGGAGTACATCATCATAGACGACGGCTGGGACAGCCCCAACGTGCTTCAGTACAAGCCTGAATGCAACATTCCCGAAATAGTGAGCTACGGCAGGCAGAAGGGCGTTGAGGTTATCATCTGGCTCAAGTGGAAAGACTGCATGAAGTATATGGACCGTGCCTTCCCCCTCTACAAGAGCTGGGGCGTGAAGGGACTGAAGATTGACTTCATCAACGCCAACGACCAGTTCGTGATGTCCTCGCTGCGCAAGATTACGCAGACTGCCGCCGACAACCACCTTACGGTTGACTATCACGGAATGCAGCTCAAGGGCTTGCAGGTTACGTATCCCAACATCGTGAGCTGCGAGGGCGTGCGCGGCTTGGAGCAGTGCAAGTGGCAGAGCGGCGAAAAAGGCACATTGGGGGGCGACATGCCGGGCTATGATGTGATGATACCCTACATACGCCAGATTATCTCCCCGATGGACTATACCCCGGGGGCGATGATTAACGCAACACGCGCAGACTACCGCCCGATAAACGACCGCCCGATGAGCCAGGGCACGAGGGTTCACCAAATGGCAATGTACACCATTTTCTATTCCCCGCTCCAGATGCTTTCCGACGCTCCTTCCAACTATACGAGAGAGCAGGAGTGCACGGACTTCATAGCCAAGGTGCCCACCGTTTTCGATGAGACAAAGGTTGTGGCAGGCGAGGTTGGGAAATACATAGTTACCGCACGCCGCAAGGGCACAACGTGGTATGTGGGCGCAATGACAAGCTGGGACGGGCGCGACATAGAGATTCCGCTTTCGTTCCTCGGCGAGGGCAGCTACAAGGCTGACATATTTGCCGACGGCTTCAACGCCGGGCGCAATGCCGAGGACTACAAGCATTCAACGCAGGACGTGAACAAGTCGCAGACGCTCAAAGTGTCGATGAAGAGCGGCGGCGGCTGGACTGCAAGGTTCGACAAACTTTGATTTCTTAAGTTTTTTCATAATGACTTTGGGCGCGGGGGCTTCGGCTTCCGCGCCATATTTTTGCAGGTTGTTTGCGCCGCAGGCGGGCGGCGGAAAAACAGGCACACGCCGGCACAGATGCGCGGCGGTATTCATA
>CAKRMO010000031.1 GCA_934364765.1 uncultured Bacteroidaceae bacterium
CCACAAGCTGCTCGAGAACCTTTTTGGAGGTGCACTTTTGTGCGTTAAGCTCTCCCACGGCTATCATGAAAGCCGAAATGGCGGTGTTGTAGGAGAAACTGTTTATGTCGTCGGTAACTTTCTTTATGAGCTTGTGAAGCGTGCGCAGGTTGTCCTCCGTTGGCTCTGCGTCATCGGGCACAAAAGCCCCGCCCTTGCCGTTGAACAAGTTCCACAGCTTGTGCAGGAAGCGCGAGCAGCCGTCAATTCCGTTGCTGTCCCAAGGCTTGCTTTGGTTTATGGGGCCGAGGAACATTTCGTAAAGCCTCAGGGTGTCTGCTCCGTAGCGTTCCACAACCATGTCGGGGTTAACCACGTTGAACATGCTCTTCGACATCTTCTCTATGGCCCAACCGCAAATATACTTGCCGTCCTCGAGTATGAACTCCGCGTCTTTGTATTCGGGTCTCCATTTGCGGAAAGCCTCCGTGTCGAGAATGTCGTTTGAAACTATGTTCACGTCAACGTGTATCGGCGTTACGTCATACTTGTCCTTCAAGCCCAGAGACACGAACTTGCCTTTGTCCTCGCCTTCCTTTACGCGGTAAACAAAGTTTGAGCGTCCCTGTATCATTCCCTGGTTTATGAGTTTCGCAAAAGGCTCCTCCGCCACGGAATATCCGTAATCGTGAAGCACCTTGTTCCAGAAGCGCGAGTAGATAAGATGACCCGTGGCGTGTTCCGTGCCGCCCACATAAAGGTCAACGCATTTCCAATAATTGTCGGCTTCGGGCGAAACGAGGGCCTTGTCGTTGTGAGCGTCCATATAGCGCAGGTAGTATGCCGAAGAACCGGCAAAGCCCGGCATTGTGCAGAGTTCGAGGGGGAACACCGTTGCGTTGTCAACAAGAGATTTGTCGACCACCTTGCGTTCCTTTTCGTTCCACGCCCACATCTTTGCGCGCCCCAACGGAGGCTCGCCGGTTTCGGTCGGCTCGTATTTGTCCACTTCGGGCAGTTCGAGCGGCAGGCACTCCACCGGGAGCATACAGGGCATGCCGCCCTTGTAGTAAACCGGGAAAGGCTCGCCCCAATAACGCTGGCGCGAGAAAATGGCATCGCGGAGACGGTAGTTCACCTTGACCCTCCCGAGTTTGTGTTCCCTGACATATTTCTTGGTTGCCGCAATGGCCTGCTTTACCGTGAGGCCGTTGAGCGAGAAGTCAATATACGGTTTCGCGTCCTTGCGCGGGGAATTTGTTACGATGCCCTCTTTTGCGTCAAAGCTCTCCTCAGACACGTCGCATCCCTCGATAAGGGGGATTATGGGCAGGTTGAAATGCTTTGCAAAGGCATAGTCGCGGGTGTCGTGGGCGGGAACCGCCATGATTGCGCCTGTGCCGTAGCCGGCAAGCACGTAATCGCTTATCCACACAGGGATCTCCTCGCCTGTGAACGGATTTATGGCATACGAACCCGAGAATACGCCAGTTACTTTGCGGTCGGCAATGCGCTCGCGTTCGGTGCGCTTTTTGGTGGCGTCAACATATTCCTTCACAGCCTCGGCTTGCGAGGGCGTTGTAAGCTCATCAACCAAATCGCTTTCGGGGGCAAGCACCATGAACGTTACTCCGAACATTGTGTCGGCGCGGGTTGTGAAAATGGTGAACTTCTTGTCGCTGTCCTTCACCGAGAACACAACTTCCGTTCCCTCGCTGCGGCCAATCCAGTTGCGCTGCGTTTCCTTTATAGAGTCGGTCCAGTCTATGGTGTCAAGCCCTTCGAGCAGACGCTGTGCGTATGCCGACACGCGCAGACACCACTGTTTCATTTTTTTCTGCACCACAGGATATCCGCCCCTCACAGACACGCCGTCAACCACCTCGTCGTTTGCGAGCACTGTGCCGAGCTGGGCGCACCAGTTCACCTCCGTCTCGCCAAGGTAGGCTATGCGGTAGTTCATCAACGCCTGCTGTTTTTCCTTTTCGCCTTTGGCGTTCCATTCCTCTGCCGTAAACTCCAGCTCCTCGCCGCAAGCCGCGTCAACGCCGGCTGTCCCGTTTTGCTCAAAAAGCCTTACAAGCCCCCCGATTGGCAGGGCCTTTTTTTCGGTGTTTGAATAATAGCTGTTGAACATGAGGATGAACGCCCACTGCGTCCATTTGTAATACGAGGGGTCGCAGGTGCGCACCTCGCGATCCCAGTCGAACGAGAAGCCAATCTTGTCGAGCTGCTCGCGGTAGCGCGCTATGTTCTTCACGGTGGTTACGGCGGGGTGCTGCCCTGTCTGTATGGCATACTGCTCGGCGGGAAGCCCGTAGGCGTCATATCCCATGGGGTTGAGCACGTTGAACCCGCAAAGGCGTTTGTATCTCGCGTAAATGTCGCTCGCTATGTAGCCAAGGGGATGCCCCACGTGAAGCCCCGCCCCCGACGGGTAGGGGAACATATTAAGCACATAATACTTGGGCTTTGAGGTGTCCTCTGTAACGTGGTATATCTTGTTTTCGGCCCAAATCCTGCGCCATTTCTCCTCTATCTTCCTGAACTCGTAATCCATCTTAATTATCGTAATAAGTTATGCTGCGAAGCCACAGTCCGCATTCCGGGCGCAAAGATAGCAATTTAGTTTGACGTAAGCCGCCGCCGCGCCCCAAAACGCCCCTACGGAGGCGCAAATTATTGTATAATTGATGCTTAACGCTTGTAGGGGCGTATGGCATACGCCCTGAATTGCGCCGCTTGGAAATGTTTGCAGCGATGGTTTGGGGCGTTTGACGCACCATTTGGGCAAAAATTCCGCAACCGCCTGTTTACAAGCAAATTACCCCAAATTTTACCATCTTTGTAACTTATTGTTTTCCAAACGTTTGCAAACGCCGAAAAAAGGTCTGATGTAATTTGAATTATGTCTGATATAATTTTTTCTATGTCCTATGTAGTTTTTCCTACGTCTGATGTAATTTTTCGGACTTCCGCATTCGCGCCACTTTTGCCAAACACATGGTGCGCATTAAGACATACGGTGCAAAAACTTTGCTTTTTCAAACTTTGTTTGTCATTTTCACACCAAAACAAACATATTACTTTCCTTTTTCTTGAATTTGAAATTATTTTCCAAACAAACAAACTAATTTTGCGCCGCAAACCAACAAAAATGAAACTTGATATGAAAATCAAAAAGAAATGGATTATCCTTATGGGGCTTATGGTGGTAATCACCATATCGGGCCTCTTTGTGTCGGAACCGAGTTTTGAGTGCGACTTCTCGCAAATAAACGGCGCGGACGTGGCGTGGCTCATCACCGCAACAATCTTCGTGCTTATGATGACGCCGGGACTTTCGTTCTTCTACGGCGGCATGGTGGGCGCGCGCAACGTGATCTCCACCATGCTCCAGAGCTTCATCGCCATGGGCATCATAACCGTGCTTTGGGTGGCGTTCGGCTTCAGCCTGTGCTTTGGCGACGACATTGGCGGCGTTATAGGCAACCCGACGACCTTTGCCATGTTCCAGAATGTGGGGGCTGCGGTTTACACCACCCCGACCGGCAAAATTCTCGGCGGCGCTACAATCCCCCTCGCGCTGTACGCGCTGTTCCAGATGAAGTTCGCCATCATCACCCCCTCGCTCATCACCGGCTCGTTTGCCGAGAGGGTTAGGTTTTCGGCATACCTGTTCTTCATGATATTCTTCTTTGTGTTCATATACTGCCCCCTCGCCCACCTCACATGGCATCCCGACGGGCTTTTCCTGAAATGGGGCGTGGTTGACTTTGCGGGCGGCATCGTGGTCCACGCATCCTCGGGCGTTGCGGCCCTTGCCGGCGCAATTTTCCTGGGCAGGAGGCGCACCGCCACCAAGGACGAGGAACCGGCAAACATACCCTTCGTGCTTCTTGGCGCGGCCCTGCTGTGGCTGGGCTGGTTCGGGTTCAACGCCGGAAGCTCGCTTCATGCCGACGGACAGGCGGTGAAGGCCTTTCTGAACACCACCACCGCATCGGCAACGGCAATGATGACGTGGATATTCTTCGACTGCCTGCGCGGGCGCAAGCCGTCGGCAATGGGAGCGGCCGTGGGCTGCGTGGTGGGGCTTGTGGCCTGCACGCCGTCGGCGGGATATGTGAGCGTGGGGCAGACAATCTTCATATCGTTCGCGATAGCCATAATCTGCAACATCGCCGTTTACTGGCGCTCGCACAGCCGCATTGACGATGCGCTCGACGTGTTCCCCACTCACGGCACGGGCGGCATTGTGGGCACCATAATGACCGGCATCTTCATTCACGATGGGCTTATTTCGGGCACGGGCGAGGGCGTGATCGTGTTCCTGTATCATTTGCTTGCAGTGGCGATTGTCTTTGCCTACACGTTCGGCATGAGTTACCTTGGCTATTGGATTATCGACAGATTCATTCCAATGCGCGTGAGCATAGAGAGCGAGAAGGTGGGGCTTGACCTCAGCCAGCACGATGAGCATTACGGCCTCGCCCATTTCGGCGAGCGCGAGCTTGCGGAATACGAGGAACATATAAGGAGCAAGGAAAAATGAAAAGAACCTGCCCAAAAACATATACCATAATGGACAACTGATTTCAGGCACGAAAAGCCCGCCGGCAAGTGGCCGGGGGCGGCAAACAAAAATCCCACGCGGCGCAAACCGCGTGGGATTTCCTATATTCTGAAGTGTGGTTTACTTAACGAGAACCTTGTTCCTGCCAACAATGTAAACACCCTTCTTCAAGCCCTTGGTAGCCTCGGCAACCTTGACGTTCTTCCTTACAAGCACACCGTCGGTGGTGTAAACGTCAACAACCGCCTTGCTGGAGTTTACCAGAGACGCTATGCCGTTGGGGATTTCCACAGAAGCGTACTTCGTGTCAACCGGGATAACCTTGTCGATGGAAGCGTTGGGATCGTTCACAATCTTGCTCTGGTCAACATAAGCGTCCAGGGGATCAAGCGTCCAGCCCTGCGTGGGAGTATATACACGAGCCACGTTCTCGATGAAATAGATCAGCGGAGACGGGAAAGGCCATGAAGCGAACGTGCCGCCAAGACCGTTGACCATCTTGGCCTCGTGGGTTACATTTCCGCCGTGGGCGGGATGAAGGTCCACTACAACAGCTGTCGTGGCGTCATATTCCTGATCGCCGTCAGCAACCATTACGAACGGAGTGCCTGCGGGTATGCCGCCCAGTTCCTCATCGGGAACAAACTCTGTGAGGTTAATTGCGCTGATAGTCTTGCCGTCCTCGCCGACTTCGTAGCCGCAAACGCTGTAAGTCTTAACGTCATGTCCTTCGGTGTATGCCGTGGGAAGAGCCTCGGTGTCGAACGGATTGACCATTGCAAACACCTTGTCCCTCTTCATGGTGATGCGGCGTGTCATTTCGGACGAGATCGCCTCCATTGCCCATGCACCCCAGCCGTTTGTTACAGGCTCTTTGCCAGACATGGCAGGAACGCCGGGAAGCGCATTGCTCTGGATGTAGTACGCAGAGTTGAGGTCCGCGTTAGTGTAAATGGCAAACTGTCCCTCGCCTACAGCCTCAAGACGCACAGGACCGCGGTTGATAGGCCAGCCGTTGGCAACGCAAATCATGTTGTAAACGTTGGGAGTGCCGGTAGCCTCGAACTTCCAGACGCGGCGCAAATCCTTGTCAATGCCTTCAAGACCCACGCAGCCCATGCCGTCGGAAGCGGAATAGCCGCCCATATAGGTGTATTTGCCCTTCACGGGGTTTCCTGAGCCGTCAACTGCCGTTTCATCGGCGCAAGTTACAAAGTACCATGTGTTGGGGTCAGGACCGACCATAGAGTTTATCAGCGCATTGTAAGCGCGGGTGAGAAGAGTGTCAAGGCGTGCAACCTCGCGCTGGCTGATGTCCTCGAAGGGATAAGCGTCGTCAACCTCAACAAGAGCGTCCTCGAAGTCAGAAACCTTGTCAGAGGGGAAGCAGAACGGATCTTCGCCTACGGCAACCTTGGAAGAGAAAGCCTTTGCCTTGTTGTAGATGTTGCAGATGTCGGTGGTGTCTTTCCAAACGAGCAGCAGGTTGTTGTAGGCCGTGCGCAGGTCGGCAATGTCATTGGAGGTTGCGTTGTTGTTGTCAACCTTGCCCTGTGCCTTTGCGATTGCCTCGCGAAGATCCTTGACTGCCTGGAGAACTTCGGGGTCGCTGAGCTTTTCGTTGAACTCGGCGTTCATCGGGTAAGCGTTGAACTCGGAGAACTGGAAGAAAGGCTTGCTGTATTTGCCAAGGTCGTTGGTGTTGGTCTTAATCACCTCCATGTTGATGTAGCGGTAGGGCTTGTTGAGAATCACAGGCTCTGTGCTGGTGTATTCAGGCTCTTCAGCCGTGGTGGTGAAGCCTGCCTCGGGGTTCTTGCGCTCGCCGATGTAATCCCAGTTCTCTGCATCGTTGCTTGCATAGAACTTGACATCCGTAGGACGGTACATCGCAATCCACGACGAGCCGCGTGAACGCCAGTGGAAACCTACGTTGCGCGGGAGGGTCTTGCCTTCGCCGGCGTCAACGCGTATTGCGTGGAACTTGTCGGGCTCGTCGGTGCCGCCCACTGTGGATTCGTTCCATGCGCTTGTGCAGAATGTGTCGAAGTTCTTGTCGATAAGATTGTTCAGGTCGGGCGATTCCGTTGACTGGTTGGTTATGAACAGCTGCGAAGCGTCGGTGGCAACGGGGCTCTCCATGTCGATTGTATATACGGAGTCGCTGTTTGCGCGCACGCTGGTTTCGATTATGAGGTTGCGGAGGCTGTCGGTGCGGAGACGCTGGGCGTATGCCACGGCCATGCTTGCCACTTCCTCCTCGGTGAGCTTGTGGAGGAACAGGTCGCTTGCGCTTGAGCTTGTGATAATCCATACAAGGTCAATGCCTGTTGCATATCCGAAGCCCTTGGAAACGCTGGTTGCGTCGGCAATGCTGAATCTCTCGCCTTTCTTGCGCTTGATTACGATGTCGGTGTTGTGGGCCTTGGTCAGGTTGATGCTCGCCCCCTGCTGGAAGAGGTCAGTAGAGTTGATGAACTCGCCGGTCTTGTGGCTCTGTACGGAGTAGTTGCCGTTTGCGAGTTTTGTGATTTTCCACACAAACGCGGGATTGTCAACCTCCCAGTTGAAGCCGTACAGGTAGCTGTTCTTCGCGCTCCATGCCTGGCAGGTGTTGCCTTTAACAACCGAGCTGTATGTGTTGTTGGAGATTGTGTAGTAGCCGTCGGTTACCTGCACGAGCGAGGCGTCGAGAGCCGCCTTTGCTGCGGTGTATTTGTCAAGCGCCGTCTTGCACGCCTCCTCGGTGGGGGCGTTCTCGGTGTCGGCAAGCATCTTCTTCGAGGCCTCCACTTCAGCCGTCACTGCGTCGAAGGCGGTCTTTGAGTACATTCCTGGGTCGGTGCCGAAAGTGTAGTCGCCGGGCACGAATGCGTTTACGTAAACATCGAGAAGGTCGTGGTTGCGTGTGGCCTCGGCTGCGGCGAGGTCTGCATCGCTCACGGGAACGAGCCTCCAGGCTCCTTCGCCGTTCACATTCTTGTCGGTCCAGTTTCCGATAGGCCCGTTTATGCCGTTGCCGGCGTTGTGCTTCTGGATGTTGTAAGTCCAGGTTGCGCCCACGCAGTGGATGTTGAACTGTCCGTTCGGGCTGATGTTGTCAAACATCTGCTCGGTTTCGAGTGCGTCGGTCATGTACATGTTGGTCTCCTGGCCGTCGATTACGTCGTTGTGGTTAACGTACTGTCCGGTGGAGAGGCTCTGGATTGAGTAGTTGCCGTTCTCGAGCTTCTTCACGTTCCACATGAAGGTTACGTTGGGGGCCTTCTTCTTCCAGCCGGGGTAGTTGCCCTCGCGGGGCGCGAACCACGCCATGGTGTCCTTTTCGGCAAACACGCTGTAGGCGGTTACGATGTAGTAGGTGCCGTCGGTAACAGGGTTGATGGCGGCCTCCACCTTTGCCTTGGCGTCCTTCAGCTTGGTGCACATGGCAGCCTTCTCCTCGTCGGTGGCCGTTGTGCTTCCCGCCAGCTGGATGGCGTCGCTGTAGATGTTGTAGAACTCCTCATAGACAGCCTGGTCTCCGACATAGCCCGGGGCGGTGCCGTAGGCGTAGTCGTCAACCCCAAACTTGAAACTGTCCAAAAGCTCCTGGAGGGTCTGTTCCTCCTCCACGGGGTCCCCGTCGTCATTGGCGGCGAAGACAGCCGCTCCCGGCGCCATTATAAGCAGCACCGCAAGGGCAATCAGTTTTGAGAAAAATTTTTCCATAAAATATGAATTAATAAAAAAATGAACCGTATTTCCTTCCTGCTGCCCGGGGAGGCCTTTGCCCCCTGCGGCGGAACAGCTTTGCCTGCTTAGAATTCTTATGCCATTGGCATTTAACACGGCAAATATGTGAAATATCTTTTGAACCGCCAAAAGTTTTTTCTTAAAACTTCATTTTTATGCGATTTTTTTTGCGGGTGGGCCTTTGCGGCGTGTGTGAAATTGCAAAACGCGCTTGGGGGTTTGCGCAATCATGGAGGTATAATTAACCTTTACGCCATAACGGAATATAAAATATGTTAGGGGGAAACCTGCGGGAGGGAGCTTTTTTCATCCCTCCCCCTTTGGTCTGTTACGGTAATGCTTAGTGTTAGTG
>CAKRMO010000032.1 GCA_934364765.1 uncultured Bacteroidaceae bacterium
GAGTTGCCCGCCACACGGGACTTCGTAAGTTATGCAACGTTTATAGCCTTCTTTCCGCAACTTGTGGCCGGGCCCATAGAGCGAGCCACGCGGATGCTCCCCATATTCCAGAATACGCGCACGTTCTGCTATGCCCAAGCCGTGGAAGGGCTGCGCCGCATAATCATGGGGCTGTTCAAGAAAATGGTGATTGCCGACAATTGCGCCGAAACGGTTTCGGGAATTTTCAACTCTTGGGATTCACAAGGCAGCCTCGTGCTGGCGTATGGCGCACTGCTTTTCACAATAGAAATATACTGCGACTTTTCCGGCTACTCCGACATTGCCATCGGCAGCGCAAAGCTGCTCGGCATCGAGCTGTCTGAAAATTTCCGCTCCCCATATTTTTCAAAAAACATAGCCGAGTTCTGGCGGCGTTGGCATATTACTCTCATGAACTGGTTCAGGGATTATGTTTACATTCCCCTTGGCGGCGGAAGAAGCCACAAGAGCCGCAACACTTTCATAGTTTTCCTGTTGTCGGGGCTGTGGCACGGGGCAAACTGGACTTTCGTGGCATGGGGGCTGTATAACGCCGCACTGTTTGCGCCGTTCCGGAAACTGCAAAAGCTGTGCATTCCCAATTCCGCAATGCAAATTGCCACGTTTGCCTGTGTGGTTTTCGGGTTCATGATATTCCGCAGCCAAAGCATAAGCGATGCCATTGGCTATGGGATGCGAATGTTTGCTTTTGAAAACCTCACAACCCTCCCCCCCTCGGCAACCCACTCGCTCGTTGCGCTCGCCGGAGCTGCGATGCTTTTCATCACCGAACTGAAAGCCGGCGCAGACAACAATCCGACAAACGTGTTGCGGACAATGCCACGCACCGCGAGACGCATTATATATATAGCGCTTGTTTCTGCAATAATAGTTTTCGGAGCAGAGCCTTCGGCATTCATTTATTTCCAATTCTGACAACAACGCCTATGAGAAGATTTGTTTTTGGCACATCTGCCGCAGCGGTTATCGTTTTGCTGATTTTCGGGGCGGCTTTTGCAATGATACCCTCGGGAAAGCTGGGCGATGTTTACGAACGTGTGTCCTCGCCATTGCAGTCATCGCTTGTAATTGGCACATCGCGTGCGGCACAAGCCATTAACCCGGAAATTATAAATGCGCATCTCAAGAACCTATATCCCGCTCCGCTGTATAACTTCGCTTTTCATCTTGACGCTTCCACATATAACCCGGTTTACGAAACAGCGATATACAAAAAGCTCGCGCCACCCGACGGGAAACGCCACCTTTTTGTCCTTGCCGTTGACCCATGGGCTTTGAGGGAACTCGACTCCATTCCCCAGGAACTTGCACTAAAATCGTATTCCCAAAGACCCAACACTGAATACCTTGCCAAAAATTTCAGCCGCACTTGGTTTTCGCCGCTTCCAACGCATTCTTTCGTAAACAGGCACGGCAGAACCGAAGTGGATTACGTTCCAAAGTCAAAGGCCGAATGGGAAAGGCGCGTGAGCATGAGACTTGCAGCATATAACGACATGGCAAAAAAATACCGCTACGACTATTCTTCACAGCAAGTGCTTGAACGCATTGTCCGCTATCTGAAAAAACGCGGCAACGTATTCCTTGTGCGCATTCCCGTTTCTCAACCTATGAAAATTCTCGAGGATGCGGTCTGTCCTGATTTTGACGCAAAAATGAGGAACTTGTCGCAAAGGCACAGCGTAAAGTATCTCAATTTTTCAAAGACTGACTATTCCACAACCGACGGCAATCATCTGACACAAAGCGAAGGCAACAGGTTCTCGCAAGCCCTCGCCGACTCCATTTACATGGGTTCGCAATAAAAACAACATAGGACATGGAAAAAACTACGTCCGATGTAGAAAAAATTATAT
This sequence comes from uncultured Bacteroidaceae bacterium, assembly GCA_934364765.1. Taxonomy (GTDB): domain Bacteria; phylum Bacteroidota; class Bacteroidia; order Bacteroidales; family Bacteroidaceae; genus UBA6398. The sequence goes on from CAKRMO010000032.1 coordinate 1,899, forward strand.
CAGACATAATTCAAACTACATCAGACCTTTTTTTGCCGCTTTCAAGTATCTGACAAACAAATCGCTACAACAAGCATCTTTTACACGGATATTTATTTGAACTTCAACGCCTTGCGCAAATTTTGCGACATTCACGGTTTTGTGAAGAATTACGCCGGGGCGCGATGCTGTGTTTATTCTTTCGGGGGCTTGCAGCCGGAACAGAAATATTACTGCGGCACACCTGCGAACATCAATTTGCGCCCATAACCACCATGTCTGCCATAAGCAAAACATCCTCGTGTTTAATCCCATGCGCTTCAAGCGTTTCACTGTCGGCAAACAACTTGCGGCTGAAATCCTCAAAACTCAATTTTTCGGCTGCACGCGAGTACAAGGCGGCTGCACCGTTTGCATCGCCGTCAATCCAAGCGGCATGGCCCGCACTTATAAAATCGTCCGCCAAGGGACTGCCGGAAACTATCTTTGCATAATACCTGCGCGCCTGCTTTATGTCGCCGGTCAAAACGGAACACCACGCCACGGCTCTTGCCGCCGCAACGTTTGCCGGGGCAAGATATTCCGCCTTGTAAAATTCCTTTAGGGCTTCTGCGTATTGTCCGAGCCTTACAAGGCACTCGCCGCACCTGAAAGCCGTTTTGGAATCCTTTTCGTCCGACACTTCAAGAATACGGTAATAATTCAACGCCTCCTTGTAGTTCCCGACAAAAAGGTTTGCCTGTGCCAAATGCCTTAATGTCCATTTGGAGTCCACTTTTAGGGAATACGCCTTTTCGTAAGCCTTTATGGCCTCTAAAATCCGCTTGTTTTTTTGAAAGCAAAAACCAAGTTTTTGGTACGCTTCCGCTCCTGCATTTGGAAACTCCGCACATTTTTCAATATATACGGAAGCCATAGGATAGTTTTTCTTTTCCATGGCATACGAGCCTATGCGCATCATAACTTCATAATCGTTGAAAGCCGCCTCCAGCAAAGGATTTTCCGCGAGGGTGAAATCATCTTCAAACGGATTGGAAGGCCGTGTGCCGTTATACAGATAGAAATATCTGAAAAGCCCACGCAGGTAATTGCGGCACACAACCTCGCGTGTCTTTTCCTTTTTCACTTCCATTTCCTCATGCCCCGGAATTTGGGAGGCGAGAAGCCCGACCTGCTGTTCCGACATTTGCGTTGTGAGCAAACAGAAAGAATATTTGTCACTGTCGCAAAGAGCATCGCTGCCGAGCAATGCCTGCATTATGCCCTTGCCGCCGGAATTGCGTATCTGGGACGGCACGGAAGGATGGTTTGAGTCGTAAGGACAGAACCAATTGGCCTCTTCGTTGAAAAAAGGAAAGCGCTTCAAAGAAGCAAACGTGCTGTAATAAACGTCAGCCCCCTTGGCTTCGAGTTCCGCAAGTTCGCCGATGGTTTTGTCAATGTTTTCCCATTCGGGGTTAGTTTCGTCAATGTCCTCCGCTTTTTCAATGCCAAACTTCAACGGATTGAATTTCTGGGTCTTGAGCATTGCCGGAATTATCTCCTCGCGGAGTTTGCGGTTCACGTCATGGGTTGACAGGCTTTCAAGAGCGAAAATCTGAAGTGTGGCAAGATCTTGCGGATAGAACACGCAGTCGGACAACAATTTGAAGCGTGTATGCAAATTCTCGGATGCCAACAGCCGGCTGCGGTATTTTTGCAGCGGAAAAACAAAACAAACAATAAGCTGTATTCGCAAACGCAAATCTTCCGCTTCAGAATACTGGTTGACAAAAAACATTATTTTCTGGGCGTCAAACGTATTCAGGCAACTGAGTAGAAATGCGCTAAGCATCACAGACTTGTCATTATTTGAAACAAAGGCCGAATTCATAACCTCCTCAGCCTGTTTCTGCTCCTCCGCATTCCACACAGAAGAGTTCTTGGCACAATGGAACAGTTCGGTATATAAGGACACGTGTTTCTGCAAGTCGGAATCGTCCAAATGCGAAGTGATGCTTTTCATCCCATAATCTTCGAGATCTTTCAGGATTTGGGGCATCTGGCGCGTAAATGCCACTCCGTTTTCCTTTGTTCGCTTATTGTGCGCCGCCTTTTCAACCACGTCATAGCACCTGCAAATGAAGTTCAGATGCTGCCGTTCCCTGTCCGGGTCATTCATTCCCTGCCTCATGCAGCTTAGCAGCATCGAGTATGCAGAACTAATGCTTTCAAGTTCGTCAACAAGCTGCCAGTCTGCCGTTTCGCCGACAAGCAGATGCGCCTGTTTCAAAGCCTCCGCAAGACGTTTTCCATCCAAAAGCCTTACAGCCTTGTTATATCTTTGCCAAAAAGAAAGTTGCTCGCTCATCACTTTGCCAGTTTGTCATATACCAAGTTGTTGCCGGGGCGTTTTGTCACGACCTTGCGCTTCACACACCACGAAACCGCTTTTTCAAGGTCGCCTGCCTCCACGCCCTTGGGTTTGGTGAACTTCGGAAGTTTTACAGAATCCTTGTCCTGCGCAGAAAAGCGGTATATCTTCATCAGCACACTGTCTGCCTTGCTGCGGTTGTTGTTTATCATTTCGCCGGCTCTTGAATACGAAACCAGCAGTTTCCTTATTTTTTCCTCCTTGCCTTTAATTATTGCATCGCGAAAGCACAGGCTGCCAAACTTTACTTTTGAATTTTCTGTGGAAAAGACTTTCACATTGCCGCGCGAAATTGAAATGTCGTCATAAGGGGCTGGAAGCACGGCGGCGTCCACCTGGTTATTGGCGAGCATGCTTTCACGCAGGGCTATGTCGTTTATTTGCGGACGCAGCAGGTAAAAAGGCTTTATCTTTGTTATTTCCGCTATTTCGTCAAGCAGGTAATCCGAAGTGTTGTGCCGGCTTATGGCTATTGTGCGCTCTTTCATGTTGCTCAGTTTCCTTATGCGCTTGGTGCGGCTTGTTACTACAGTCATTTTGCCCGAAGTTCCCATTACGGCCTTCAGTTTTGCGCCTTGCCCATCAAGATAAACAAGTTCCGGAAGCGTAAGAAAAGCTCCGTCAACCTTTGCGTCCCTTATCGCCGCCCCACATTCAAGGGACGACCTGTATGTCGTGATTTTTACTTTTACCCCCTCCTTTTCAAAAATGCGAGTGTAACCCGCCACATAAAAAGGAAGGCAGTCTGTTATTGGCATCAATCCTATATTCAAGTCAACCGTATCTTTTACAGCCTTTGCATGAACTATATGCTTTTTTTCGCCTGAGCAAGAAAGCAAAAACGCCATTCCCAGAGCGGCAACCAGCGGTATTATGTTTTTCCGAGACATGAACTTTGAAAACAAAGAAAAGCAACATCGCCTTGCCTGTCGGGCGGGCTACGTTGCTTTCCTTTATAAGCTTGTTTGTATTTTGTTTATCACTCGCCCTTTATTGCTGCAATGCCGGGAAGTGTCTTGCCTTCGATAGCCTCAAGCAAAGCTCCGCCGCCTGTTGAAACATACGAAACTTTGTCTGCAAGACCGAACTTGTTGATGCAAGCCACAGAATCGCCGCCGCCTATAAGGGAATAAGCACCGTTTGCGGTAGCCTCAACTATGGCGTTTGCTATTGCACGCGAGCCAGCCTCGAATTTCTCAAACTCGAACACGCCGGCAGGGCCGTTCCAAAGAATAGTCTTTGCCTCCTTTATCGCATCGCAGAACTTCTTCTGGGTCTTTGGGCCAATGTCCAAACCTTCCCAGCCGTCGGGAATTGCATTTGACGGAGACACCATAACGTTTGACTCGTTTGAGAACTGGTCGCCGAGAATTGAGTCTTCTGCAAGAAGAAGTTTCACGCCTTTCTCCTTGGCTTCCTTCACGAGGTTGTTTGCAAGGTCAAGATAGTCGTTCTCCACAATCGAAGTGCCGATAGTTCCGCCCTGTGCCTTCATGAAGGTATAAGTCATGCCGCCGCAAAGAATCAGCGTGTCAACCTTTGTAAGGAGGTTCTCGATAATCTCTATCTTGGTCGAAACTTTCGAGCCGCCCATGATTGCCACGAAAGGACGCTGGATGTTGTTCATCACCTTGTCGATGGCGTTGATTTCCTTCTCCATAAGATAGCCGAACATCTTATGATCCTTGTCAAAATAGTCGGCTATGATAGCGGTGGAAGCGTGCTTGCGGTGAGCTGTGCCGAAAGCGTCGTTAATATAGTAGTCTGCGTATGAGGCAAGAGTTTCGGTGAATGCTTTCTGAAGCGGTTTGAGGGCTTTCTTCGCGGCAGCCTTCTCCTCGTCGCTGGCAAACTCGCCACGGGGTTTGCCGGTCTCCTCCTCGTAGAAGCGCAAGTTTTCGAGAAGAAGCACATCGCCGTCTTTCATTGCGTCAACCTGCGGCTTTGCCTTTTGGCAGTCCTCGCAAAAATCAACCTTTGCGCCAAGCAGTTCGCTCACACGCGGAAGTATCTGCTTGAGGGAGAACTTGAGGTCGGGGTTCTTTTTGGGACGCCCCATGTGGGACATTATGATAAGCTTCCCGCCGTCAGCGTGAACCTTTTTAAGAGTGGGCAGTGCGCCGCGAATACGGGTGTCATCGGTAATGTTTCCGTTTTCATCCAAAGGCACATTGAAGTCAACGCGAACGATGACCCTTTTGCCTGCAAAATTACATTGGTCGATTGTCATATCCTTATGTTTTTGATATTTATGATTGTCTTTATCCGTTTGCAACAGAAAGGGTTCAAGCCCACACTTTGCACAACAGCAAATTTACTAAAATGCAATCACACAACTATCTTTCTTATTGTTTTTTTTCCCACCCGCCCCAAGGTTGCGGCATTTTTGCTATCTTTGCTTATCGGCAAACCCACCCTCTGATTTTTATGGAATTTGACAACAAATATGCAGTTCTCCATGTAGCAGGAATAAAAAGGTACGAAGGCAAACCGCATCGGTGTCTGATAAGCCTCGCCACGGATGACGACAGGAGATTCGCCTTTTTCTCGGACGAGCACGATGCCGCCCGGATTGCGCTGCACGCCTTCCCCCAGCAAAGCGGAATGCCAAAAATTTTCCTCTGGACGGAACTAATGGAAAAAGCCATGGTTTCTTTCGGCATATATACAAACTGCATCCTGGTAAAGCGCGATGAAAACGGCACACTCTATGCCGAGGCCATGCTTGAGAATTTTGAAACAGGCGAGACACACTATGCAGCTACAAACATCATAGACGGCGTGATGTACGCCGCCGCCGTGAAATGCAAGATAATAATAGAGAACGCGCTGCTTGACGAAATAACTGAGAGCGAACACCGCGAAAAAGACGAAGAGCCGCCCCTGAGCGAACAACCCGACAAATCCATTGAAAAGCAGCTTGAAGAAGCCATCAAAGCGGAAAACTACGAAAAGGCATCGCTATTACGGGACGAGCTGCACCGCCGCAGGGACGGATTGCATACGTCACACAAACCTACAAACAACAATTAATCAAGAATTACGCCTCTACAAATGGCGCAAAACATAAATCAATTGTTCTTTTCAAAACAACCCAAATACTACATCGGACATAGGAAAAACTACATAGGACATAGAAAAAATTATATCAGACATAATTCATTCTACATCAGACATAATTTTTCGCACTTATAAGACACAATAAACCAGGTGGTTACAAAAACCAGTACCGAGAAGCAATTTCCTTGAAACCCAAGTGTTTGTAAAATTCGCGCCTTTCCCGCCATTTTACGCAAAAAAGAAACCCGCAACTTTGTTTGATTACGGAGTTGCGGGCTTCCTTATTATTCCAAATCGTTTCTTGCTAGAACTTATAGCCCAATGTCAGCAAAAACTGGCTTCGGTCGAGCTTCAGTTTCGTACACGGAGCATCGTTCTCAACGGAATGATCACCGCGCTGTGTTGTAAAAGCGTAGAAATCTCCTCCCTGCTTTTGATACTGCCATGCGAAATCGGCATAGAAATGCTTTGCCTTATATCCCAAACCAGCCGTATAGCGGTTTATGTCGCCAAGGTTCACATAGTTTGTGGATGTGTTGTAGTCAATCGAGGCACTGTTTATAAACTGGTTCTGCAATGCGTTCGACTTAATGGGAGACGAAACATAATTATATCCCAAGCGGAGCGACAAGCCGTAGTCGAGTTTTGCTTCCGCGCCCAAGCGCACAGTGCTCACGCCCTTGAGATATTTGCTCGCCTCGCGGTTCAGCTCGCGGTCTTTTGTCTCATCGCCACTCCAGCTCCACTCGTCATAGCCCTCGTCATACGAAAGTTTAGCCGAAGAATAGTCGGAATATTCATATTCTGCGTCAATGGCAAGGAAGTCCCCAATCGTGCCACCTGCGGATATGTTAAACTTCCAAGGCGTGCGGATATTGTAATCATGATCACCTACTTCTGTGCGCAAATCGTATCTATCGTATTGCGGTTCACTTGCACTCTCGCCATCGCCTGAACGTAAAAAAGCAGAATTTATCTGCGAAGTGCAATTTGCCGTCAGTGAATACCAAATTGGAGTTGAGAATGAAAGGCCGACCCTGAAAGAATAGCCCTCTATAGGATAGATTATTGTACCGAACTTCACATCAAGTCCGTTTCCGGAAAGCGAGCGGGCATTTGTCAGCGTATATGAACCAACAGACAAGCCGTCCTGATCCGCGAGGTTTTCCATATATCCGCTATAGCTGTCAACGTCAACATTATACACACCCATTGTGATGCCAAAATAATAGCGGTCGGAAATGTTAGTGCTCATGTTGAAGTCATAC
>CAKRMO010000033.1 GCA_934364765.1 uncultured Bacteroidaceae bacterium
TGTTATGTGCTGGCCCGTGGATTTTTGTTTTTTTTGCACTTGTGGCAAACAAAACATCGTCAATCTTCGTTTTTTGGCGCGGGTTTCACCAGAATTGCGCTGAATTCCCACAATATGTATATGGGCAGGAACACAGCCATGAGCGTGAACGGGTCGGACGACGGCGTTATCACCGCTGCCACGATAAGCAGCACAACAACTGCGTGGCGGCGGTAGCGCTTGAAGAACGAGCGGTTGAGCAGCCCGATTTTCGACAGCAGCGCCGACACGAGGGGCAGCTCGAAGATAATCCCCATCATGAACACGAGCATCAGGAAGTTGCTCATGTACGAGTCGAGCGAGAGCTGGTTGGTTATCTCCGGGCTTATCTGGTATGTGTACAAAAAGCGCAGCGTCAGCGGGAACACGAGGGCGTAGCCCACAAAGCAGCCTATGAAGAACATCACCGTGCCGAACACGAAGGCTTTTTCCGTGCGCCGCCTTTCGTTTTGGTAAAGCGCGGGACACACGAACCTCCATATCTCAAATACAATGTAGGGAAACGCCACGAGCAGCGCAAACCAGAACGAAAGCGACACTTGCAGGAAAAACTGCGACGGCAGCTTTATGTTTATTATGTTCACGCTGAAAGGCGCGGCAAAGTCGTCGGGGGCGAGCGGCACGTACGAACTCAGTTTCGCGAGAAACTTGTAGAGAAAGAAGTCGTTGCGGCACGGGGCCATAATCACGTGCTGGAACAGCCAGGGAATGAAGGCGAAGCCTCCGACCACCAGTATGCCTATCGCGATGAACGACCTTACGAGCATCCACCTTAACGCCTCAAGGTGGTCCCAAAATGTCATTTCGGGAAGGTTGCTGCTTTCGTCCACGTTTTGCCTTGCTTCCGGGTTTTCGTTTTCGGTCGGTGTCATTTTTTGTCGGTCGTGTCGTTCTGGTCTATGTCCTTCTTTATCTCGTCTTCAATTCCGTTCATTCCTTTTTTGAAGTCGCGTATTCCTTTTCCCACGCCGTGCATCAGTTCGGGCAGCTTCTTGCCGCCGAACAGGACCAGCACCACAATGGCTATGATCACGATTTCGGGCATTCCTAAATTCATAATTGTTTTCGTTTTGGGGTTTGTATGGCTTGTGCATGGAGCGGGGCTCCGCGCCTTGCGCCTTTTTTTACAGTGCGGGTTTATAACCAATGCGCCCCACCGTATGAAGGGTGAAGCGCATGGTGTTTTTTGTGAAAGGGGGGATTACTTGTTGTAGAGCAGCCAAGCGTCGGAATATGAGTTGCGGAGCTTGTTGCGCGACGACACTGCCGAGTTGAGGTCGTCAAACGTGGTTGCAATCACGCGGTAGAACTTGCGCTGCGGGTTGAGCGCTATCTGCGCCTCGTAGCCCTGGTTCTTGAGTTTCTGCTGCAGTCCCTGCGCGTTTGCCTTGAGCGAGAAGCTGCCGCATACAACGCTGTATGTCTTCAGCCCGCTGCCGTCCACAAGCTGCACACTCTCGCTCCTCACGTTTGCGTCTGCGTGCGACGGGGCGGGCGTGGTGGTTACGGTTGTGGCGGGTTGCGTCGGCTGCACGGCCACTGTGGTCTGCTGCGGCTGCTGCTGTTCCACGGCCTGCTGCTGTTTTGCTTTTTCGTATGCCTTTTTATAGGCAGACTCCTGCGATTTGCATGAAGTGAAAGCTATGGCTGTAAACAAACCCAAAGCTATGGCTACATACTTTTTCATGATTGTTTGATGCTTGATTTTGTAAGTTAATTTTGTCTCGTTGTCTGTTGGTTTATGTCAAAGCCCTGCGGCGTCAACTTGATGCTACAAAGTTACGATTTTCATTTTGAATACAGCCGTTTTGGCAATAAAGAATATTAAAAAGACGGAAATGCTGTTGATTTTACAATAAAGTGGGCCTCCCCTTGCTTTGCATTCGCGGAAAATGGCTAATTTTGAAACGAGTTACAAACTAATAAATTCATAAGTCATGAAAGGTTTAAGCATTTTGGCAGCTTTTTTGGGTGGCGCCGCAGTGGGTGCCGCGTGTGGGATACTTTTCGCCCCCGAAAAGGGGGAGGACACGCGTGAGAGGATCATCGAGGCCTTGCAGAGGAGGGGGATACGCCTTGACCGCAAGCAGATGAAAGACCTCGTGGACGACATTGCAGACGAGCTGAAGGCGGCTGACAATTGAGCGTGCAAATAAATAGTTTGGGGAATGTTTTCCAGCAGCCATAACATAAAGACCATCGAGGAGCTTGTTGCCGAGATAAAGCGGTATTTCGAGCTTCAGAAGAGGTATGTGAGGCTGGAGTTCGTCTCGAAACTCGTGGTGTTGCTTTCCGCACTGATATTGGGCATGATTATGTTCCTTGTCGGTGCGGTGGCTTTTATATTGGTTGCCTTCTGCATGGCCTCGCTGGTGGGCGACCTCACGGGGAGCCTCACGCTCGGCTATGCGGCGGTGGCGTTGTTTTTCGTTGTGCTTGCGGGGGTGGTTTACGCCAACCGCAGCAAATGGATCACCGCGCCGCTCGTGAATTTTCTCGGCAACCTGTTTTTAAGTGGCGACAATGACAAATAACGCACCAAGGTTCACCCTCGACGGCATTCTCGCCCGGCGCGACGAAGCCCTTGCCGATGTGCGCAACAGCGGGCGGCGCATGAGGACGCTCACGCGGAGCCTGTTCGAGCCCCCAAAGGCTACGGGGCGTTTCGGAGGGCTTATGAACAACTTCGACAGGATTATGGCCGTTTACGACGGCGTGATGCTCGGAATGAAGATTATATCACGGGTGAGGAGGCTGGTTCGCAGAAGATGAGGCAACTGTTAATGATGTTGCCGCTGCTGCTTTTGGCGGTCTTGTCGTGCCGACAGGCTTCATTCGACGACCAATGTATGCAGCAGGCAAGGGAATACACCGAAAAACAGTGCCCCCAGAGAATTTCCGAGGGTGTCGTACTTGATTCGATGACGTACTCCAAGGCGCTGCGCTGCCTTTCATACCACTACACCCTAAGCGGCGAAATAGACGACGCCAAGCTCGTGCAGGGCAATATCGATATGTTCCGCAGGCAGTTGCTCTCGATGATAGCCAATTCCGTGGAACTGAAACGCGCAAAGGACGAGGGCATCAGTTTCCGTTATGTGTACGTTTCGGCATCATCCCGCAAGCAGCTTGTAAGCATCACGCTGCGCAAGGAGGATTACAAAAAATAGCGCGGCGGCTGTTGTCAGGGGCGTGCTGTGCTTCGTGGCAAGGCAGGAAAGCGGATGATATTTAACGCAATTCATGCCGAAAACGCAACGTGTTGGGATTAAGAGTTTTATGTGATTTTGCAATAATCTTGTAAGCGTTTGGCTTTCATGGCGTTGCAAGGTGCGAAAATTATGTCTGATGTAATTCAAATTATATCAGACATAATTTTTCCTGCATAGGACATAGTTTTTCCTACATCCGATGTAGTTTTCGGGGCGTTTGGAAAAGGACGGACGATTATTGTTTTGCGCCAATTGCAGGGGCGTATTGCATACGCCCTTTACTCCACCGCTTGAACCGCACCGCAAACCGCCGACACGGCATTGCAAATCGGCGCAATTCCGGGCGTATGCCATACGTCCCTATGGTGATGCAATTTCTTGATTATTCGCGTTTTGCGAGAATTGCTTTGGCGGCGTTCATTTTGCGCCTTTGCGGCGGTTGCATTCCCGGCAAAGCATCTGGCAATTCTCCTCCACGGTGCGCCCGCCGTCCCGCCACGGGGTGATGTGGTCGCCCTCCATGAACTCCACGTCAAGCTCCTTGCCGCAAATGGCGCATTTGTGCCCCTGCCTCTCCCAAGCCGCGAGCTTTATTTTCTCGGGGAAGGTGCGCAGGTCGAGATAGTGTTCGTCGCCGGTAAGCACGTAGGGAATTATTCCGCTGCTTTTTTGTATTTCATCGTCCTGCATGAGCGTTGATATGCGTTTTCCCAAAGCCGCTGTGTCGAGAGCCTGTTCGTGAAAACGGTCGTAGAACCAAGCCCAATCAAGTCCTTTCATTATTTTCTTGAACCTTTTCATGTCGAAATTGGTTATCGCCCAATTAAGCACGTTCTGGAAATAGCTCCACAGGTTGTTTGCGTTGGGGTCGTGCTGGTGTTTTGCCATATATCCCACGGCACTTTGGCTGTGCCCCGCGCGCGTTTCGTGGTCTGCCATCCACTCCAGGGCTTTTTTGAGGAAGTCCTGCCTTATTGGCGAGCCGTTCACCAAATCTTTGCCAAGGCGGTATGCGCCGCAGTTGTTTTTCGAGAAATGCCGCTTGGCGTCGCTCACGAACGGCCCGGCGTAAACCGCGTTGTTAATCTCCTGCTCGTTAAGCGGCTTCCCCGCTATGTTTATTGTCTTGAACCATTCAAGTTTCTCCGATGCCTCCCCCTCGCACACATACACCGTGAGCTTGTAGCCGAGTATGCGCTTCTGCACGTCGGCTGGCTGGTTGAAGAAATTCCTGAAGTCAACGCTGAATTTGCCCGCCACGTATTCGCACAGCGAGAGCGTGCGCTGCTGTCCGTCCATCACTTCGTACGGACATTCGGCATCCTCGCTTCTTTTCACCCAGTACATCACGTTCAACGGGTAGCCGTTCAGCACGGTGTGTATAACCGCCTCCTGCTCCTTTTCGTTGTAGATGAACTCACGCTGGTATGGCGGGCGGATGTCGAGTCTGCCGCCATAGCCGCGCACTCCCAGCTCTTCGTTGTTTGAGTAACCGTCCGTAATCTCCCCGACGGTAACTTCTGTCTGCTTTATTGTCATCATGATATTTGGTGTTTTATTCGGCGGATGAATATGCGCTTGTAAAGTCCTTTACCTTTAACAACAGGAGCGTCTCGTCTTGGAAAAGGAAGCTCGTATTTTTTGAGCATTCCGTCTCCGCCTCTGTCCGTTGTCCAAATAATCTCAAACTGTGTAGGGCAATATTTGTCGAGAAAAGTGATTGGCACTCCCATAACGCCGTTGTAGTCGCATGGTATGTCGGCGGTGCGGCCCACTTCTATGGCATCGTAGTTGTCGTATTTGGGGTAGGCTTCCGGGGAGTAGCGGCAGACCAAATCAAGTTCCTCGTTGCGTTTGGGAATTTCGAGATTGGTGAACCACATTACGCCTGAAACCCTGATCATTCCCTTGCGGTGGTCGCCGGCTGTGGCAGTGTCCTTGTAGGGCGACATGAAATGCGCCGCCGCTCCCTTGAAGCCGTAGCCAAGCCACAACCGGTTGTTTTTTATGTATGGGAAAATCTCCTTGTAGGTTATTGCGTTCTGGTTGCCGACGATTATGAACTTCTTGTTGTGCTTCATGAGTTGTGCCACATACTCGCGGAAAAGCGAGAATGGCGGATTTGTAACCACGATGTCGGCTTCTTTCAGAAGTTCCTCGCACTCCTCGCTGCGGAAGTCCCCCGTTTGCAGGATTGAAAGCACATTCCTGTCGTTTTGCAGAAGATAGCGCACATCCGAAAGGTCGATTGCCCCATCGCCGTTGAGGTCTTTCACCTCCGTAATCTCCACCTTGTATGCGGTTTTCTTAGGCTCGCTGTCAAATTCCTCGAAATGTAGCAGCAGTTCGTTGCCCTGCACGGGCGAACCGTTGTAGCAGGTGCAGATTAGTTTTTTCAGTCCGAGCTGGTTGAAGTGGAGCGCGAAGTACTTGAAGAAATTGCTTTCGTAAGGGTCGTCGCAGTTGCACAGAATGGTTTTGCCGCGAAAGTGCTGCCAGTAGTGTTGCAACTCGCGCTCAATGTCGGGGAGCTGTGTGTAGAACTCGTCCTTTTTTGCCGTTCTTGCGGCACTCAGGTTTTTGTTTGCCATAAGCAGATTGACAGTTGTTTTAAGGCATACCGGCTATCAATCCGCCAAGACGCAAAAAAGGCGTGATGCCTCTTATCGCGTTTAGCACGGGGCGGCCTCGGATGGAACCCCGGTCTGTTTATAAGAATACATCACGCCTATCTGCGTGAGCATTGCTTCTTAAACAGAACAGAGGTTCGCATACGAGCCGCCTGTCACATATTATTTCCGTGCTTGTTATTCCAATTGAGTTTCCGAGGCTCTTGGCTAAACGCGAAATAATAGCGAATGCTTTGTTTTTACCGAAAAATTAGCGGACGAGGCTTTGCGCCAAGTCCGTTTCAAAGGTACAAAAAGTTTGTGTAACGCCCGCATTTTGCCGCATAAAAAAACTCCGGCAGGGAACGCCCCGCCGGAGTTTTTATTTGTTTCCGCGCCTTTTGGCGCGTGTGGCTTCTTAGTTTGCTGCCGTGAACTCTTCGAGAAACCTCACGTCGTTTTCGGAGAAAAGCCTCAGGTCGTCAACCTTGTATTTCAGGTTGGCAATTCTCTCCACGCCCATTCCGAAAGCGTAGCCCGTGTATTCCTTGGAGTCTATGCCGTTTGCGTCGAGAACTGCTGGGTCAACCATTCCGCAGCCGAGTATCTCCACCCATCCGGTGTTCTTGCAGAACGAGCATCCTTTGCCGCCGCAAATGTCGCAGCTTATGTCCATTTCGGCCGAAGGCTCGGTAAACGGGAAATATGACGGACGCAGGCGGATTTTTGTCTCAGCACCGAACATTTCGCGGGCGAATGTGAGCAGCACCTGCTTGAGGTCGGCAAACGAAACCTGCTTGTCAACGTAAAGCCCTTCCACCTGGTGGAAGAAACAGTGCGCACGCGCCGAAATTGCCTCGTTGCGGTAAACGCGCCCCGGGCATATAACCCTTATTGGCGGCTGGCTGCGCTCCATTACGCGGCTTTGCACGGAGCTTGTGTGGGTTCGCAGCAAAATGTTGGGGCTTTCAACGAAGAAAGTGTCCTGCATGTCGCGTGCGGGGTGGTCGGCGGGGAAATTCATTGACGAGAACACGTGCCAGTCGTCCTCAACTTCCGGCCCTTGCGCCAGCACAAAGCCCATTCTGTCGAATATGTTTATAATTTCGTTCTCCACGAGCGTCAGCGGGTGGCGCGTGCCGAGCTTCACGGGCGACGCCGTGCGCGTCAGGTCTGTGTCGGCGGCGGTGTCCTCGGCTGTGGTGAGGTTTTCGCGCAGACTGTTGATTTTTTCCGTTGCCGCCTGTTTCAGGGCGTTAATCTTCATGCCCACTTCGCGCTTCTTGTCCGCCTGCACATTGCGGAACTCGTTCATAAGCAGGCTTATCTCGCCCTTTTTGCTCAGGTATTTTATGCGCAACGCCTCGATGTCTTTCGCATCCTTTGCGCTGAGCGTCTTAACTTCTTCGAGAATTTGCTGGATTTTCTCAATAATCATGATTTCCTATTCTTCAAAATTTGAAGCAAAGTTAGCCATTTTCTATGTAACAACAATCTGCTAATACGGATAAAAGGCTTATTTTTGCAAGTGAATAGCTAAAAGAAATGAAGAAGTTATATCTTGGGCTGCTTTTGGCGGTGGCGGCAGTATCATGCACAAACAAAAAAACTGCACAGACGGAAACCGTGGCGCAGACTGCTGTGGAGGATTCCGCTGAGGCCAATGCCGACACCATTGGCATAGACTCTGCCGAAACCACACCGCCGCCGGCTGTTGACGAACTGTTTGCCGATTTTATATACTCTTACACCACAAACCGCAGCTTCCAGTACCGCAGAACCGATTTCCCCCTGAAAAAATACGAGAACGGCAAGTTTGCCGGCGCGGTGAACCGCATAGACTGGAAGTTTGACAAATTGTATTACAAGCACAGTCTGCACATAATCATACTCGACGGCGAGAAGGAACTTAACAACCTGATAAAACTAAGGCCCGACACGGTGAGGGTGGAGTGGCTTCTGTTCAGCAGGAGGAGGTGCAAGCAGTATGTGTTTGCGCGTGAAAACGGAAGCTGGCGCATGAACCGCATAAACTACTTCCCGATAAGCAGGCACAAGGACGCGGGCTTTTTGAATTTCTACGAAAAATTCGCAACAGACTCTGTGTTCCAGAGCGGGCATCTTAACGAAACCATAGATTTCATAACCTTTGACGAGGACAACCATTACCAAAAAATTGAGGGGCTTATAGAGAGCGACCAATGGCCGGTGTTTCATCCCGAACTGCCTGCAAACGACATTTTCAACATTGACTATGGCTTGGGGCTGCACAACAAGAATGTGCGCGTTGTTTCGGTCAGGGGAAATTCAAACGGAATGTCGAGCATGTTCAAGTTTGCAAGGCATAAAGGTGTCTGGAAGCTTGTGAAATTTGAAAACTGACATTCGCGTATGGATGTGCATGAAAACTTTCCGCTTCTTCACCGTAACACTTTTGCCGTAGAGGCAAAGGCGGCAAAGTTTGTTGAATACTATTCCGTAAAGGAGCTGAAGGAAGCCCTTGGGGATTTTGGCGGCAGGAAGTGCGGCTCTGACCGGAACCTGTTTGTAGGGCAGGGGAGCAACCTTTTGTTCACGAAAGATTTTGGCGGGACTGTGTTTCACGGCTGCATATCCGATGTGGATGTGGCGGCAGACGAAGGGGACAGTGTGCTTGTGTCTGTTGGCGCCGGTATGCTCTGGGACGATTTTGTGGCGTGGTGCGTTGGCAATAACCTGTATGGCGCGGAGAACCGTTC
>CAKRMO010000034.1 GCA_934364765.1 uncultured Bacteroidaceae bacterium
CCCATGCACGGGCGGACGGTTGCATTGCCAAGGAACTTGCGTATATTCTCCACGGTCTTTGAGCAAGTGTCCGGGTCGCCCGGGCCGTTTGCGAGGAACAAGCCGTCAAATTCCAAATCGTTGAAGTCATAGTCCCATGGCACACGTATAACCTCAACACCCCTGTTTATAAGACAGCGCAAAATATTGTTCTTAACGCCGCAGTCAACAAGAACAACCTTCTTGTCCGCTCCGGAATTGTATCTTATGACTTCCTTGCAAGAAACCTTGCTGACGAAGTTAACCCCGTTATAGTCTGCCGCAGGCACGTTTTCGGGTTCGTCATCAAAAAGTATCTTGCCCATCATCACTCCGTGCTCGCGCAACACTTTTGTAAGCGCACGCGTGTCTATGCCAGTTATGCCGGGAATATTCTCGCGCTTAAGCCACGAAGCAAGACTCTCCACTGCACTCCAATGGCTGTAGTTTTCGCTATACTCACTCACGATGAGGGCAGACACATATATTTTGTCGCTTTCCATATATGTGGCAATGCCGTTCGACTCCACGCTGAAAGGCGGCACTCCGTAGTTGCCAATAAGGGGATATGTAAGCGTCAGCAACTGGCCGGCATAAGACGGGTCTGTCAAACTCTCCGGGTAGCCGGACATTGCTGTGTTGAAAACGACTTCACCTGCCACCGGGTGTTCGGTGCCGAACGAATAACCATGAAATTTCGTTCCGTCGTCTAATAGAAGTGTTACTTTTCTCATTTCGTAATATTTTGGATAGGCCCGCTTGCGCCGGCTTTATTTTTTCTGTTTCAAATATATGTTCTCGAAATAGTCCACAAAAGCCCGGTTCACGCGCCTTACGCCGCCCGGTGTGGGATAGTCTCCGCTGAAATACCAATCGCCCGGAGATTTCGGACACGCCTTGTGAAGTCCGTCTATAGTCTGGAACACAATGGATATATCCGCCTTCACATCCTTAGCTTTAAGCATATCCGCCATTTTGCACGAAATATCATCATCCGTAAACGGGGCGTATATATCCTTAACGCAGTTCTGCATTTTCTCGTCAGGCAGTCTGAGCTGTTCCTTGCACTTCCTGTAGGTCTCGGATATTACGTACCGCTTGCCGGCATCGTCAAGCAGGCACATAGCCGCCCTGAAGGCGATGAACTCCTGAAGGCTCGGCATATCTATGCCATAATAGTCCGGATACCGTATCTGCGGGGCGGAAGAACACACAACTATCCTTTTCGGCTCAAGCCTGTCGAGTATCCTGATTATGCTCTCACGCAAAGTCGTCCCCCTGACAATGCTGTCGTCTATGATAACGAGATTGTCAACATTGGGACGCACGCTCCCATACGTTATGTCGTACACGTGCGCCACAAGGTCGTTGCGGCTGTTTCCCTCGGCTATAAAGGTGCGCATTTTGATGTCTTTCCATGCAACTTTTTCCTGCCGCACGCGTCGGTTGAGAATTTCCGTCAATTCCTCATGGCGGGGGCTGTGTCCCAAAGCCTCTATCGCCTCAACTTTTTTCTTGTTGAGGTATTCGTTGAAACTCTCTGTCATGCCGTAAAAGGCGGACTCTGCCGTGTTGGGAATGAAAGAGAAAACCGTGTGGTCAAGGTCTCCATCAACAGCCTTCAATATCTGGTTCAGCAAACCCGCTCCAAGAGCCTTGCGTTCCCGGTATATGTCGGTGTCGCTTCCGCGACTGAAATAAATCCTTTCAAATGAACAGGCGGCATAACGTTTGGGTTCTATTATCTGCTCAAAACGCACCTCACCGCTCTTGCTTACGATTATTGCCTGTCCCGGTTTCAGTTCGTTCACCTTGTCAACGCCCACGTTGAAAGAGGTCTGGATAACCGGACGTTCCGAAGCAACCACAACCTGTTCCTCGTCCTTATACCAAAAGGCGGGACGTATGCCCCACGGGTCTCTCATGGCGATAGTCTCGCCGCTTCCCGTTATGGCGCAAATCACATAACCGCCATCCCACAAAGGAGAAGCCTCACGGAACACTTTGGCTATGTCGATATTGTTTTCTATAAACTCAGAAAGTTGCTTTCCCTCGCAGCCTTTGGCCACACCGTCCTTGTATATCCTGTCGTTCTCTCTGTCCAGGCGATGTCCGAGCTGCTCAAGCAGCAAATATGTGTCGGCGTTATAGCGGGGATGCTGTCCCTTCAACGCAAGATGTTCAAAGACCTCCTCCACATTTGTTATGTTGAAGTTCCCGCACACGCAAAGGTTTCTCGCGGGCCAGCTGTGGCGGCGCAAGAAAGGATGGATATAAGCCAAGCCGGCACGGCCCGTGGTGGAATACCGCAAATGCCCCATGTAAATCTCACCCGCATAGGGCAGATGCTTTTCGGCATAGGCGGCATCAGCCTCATGCTCGGCGGAGATGCCGCTGAGCTTGCCCGCAACAGTGCCGAAGATCTCCTGTATGGCAGTGTTTCCCACAGCCCTTTCGCGGTAAATGTATTCCTCTCCCGCAGGAGCGTTCATTTTCACGCAGGCAAGCCCCGCGCCCTCCTGGCCACGGTTGTGCTGCTTCTCCATCATAAGATAGAGCTTGTTCAACCCGTAACGCCAGGTGCCGTAATTTTCCTGATAATATGCCAGCGGCTTCAAAAGGCGCACCAGCGCCACGCCGCATTCATGTTTTAGAGGCTCCATATCTCAATTCCACTTTGACGCGCACCGCAAAACACGCATCCTTTTCTTTGAAAAAACGCCCGGGGTTCCGGGCTGCACTTATTATTTGCAAAGTTACTCAAAATAACACAGCAAGGACTCGCGTGAGCGCATAAAAAAAGCAAGAACCACGTTTTGCAAACCAACGCTCATTCTTGCCTCCTTTATTTTTCAAGCAATTTACTTTGCCTTGTTTATTTCTTTAGATGCTCTTTCACTTTTTCATTGGGAATCATCTGCTCGTCAAAAATGTAAGCACCCGTCTTGGGACTCTTGACCATCTTGATCACCTTGGAATAAGAGCGGCCGTCTTTCTTACCCTCATGAAGGGTTGCAACTACTTTCTTTGCCATTTCCTAACTGTTTTTACTTGATTTCCTTATGAATTGTCATACGCTTGAGAATGGGGTTGTATTTCTTCAACTCCATACGGTCGGGCGTATTCTTGCGGTTTTTAGTGGTAACATAACGAGATGTTCCGGGCAGCCCGCTGTTCTTCATTTCGGTGCACTCCAAAATAACCTGCACCCTATTGCCTTTAGCTTTCTTGCCAGCCATTTTTATATTCCCTTTCTATATTATTAAGCTATAACCCTGATGTCCCTCAACTCGCAATAGCCTTTGGCGAGCGCACTGCGGAGAGCTGCATCAAGTCCTACCTTGTTTATTAAACGCAATCCAGCTGCCGAGATAGTGAGGCTTATCCAGCAGTCCTCTTCGGGATAATAGAATTTCTTTGTAAACAGATTCGCATCAAATGTGCGCTTGGTGCGCAACTTTGAATGCGCAACGTTATTGCCACGCATCGCGCGCTTTCCTGTGATTTGACAAATCTTAGACATTGCTATTTCGTTTTTATTTTTTCGCTACACAGCCGCTTTTCCAACACAGCGGCTCTCTTTCGAGGCGCAAAGTTACAAAGAATATATTGAACCACAAACCCATTCAACGAAATTTTCCGCACAAAATTCGCATTTCAAGGATTTTCGGAACACAACGTCTATTATCCCGCACCTTTCTCCCTATTGCACTTGCGACACAACATTTGGCAATTGGCTTCCACCGTCTTGCCGCCCTCACACCATGGGATTATGTGGTCGCCCTCCATTTCTTTATAATTAAAGACTTTTCCGCAAATGGCGCATTTATGTCCTTGCCTTTCGTATGTTGCCAGTTTGATTTTGTCGGAAAATGTTCGGAAGTTAAGATACTTTTCCTTGCGGCTCAGCACATATTGAATAATCCCTTTTGCACTTTGCAATTCATCATCATCAAGCAATGTTCTTATTTCCCGCTCCATTGCGTTTCTGTCAAGATGTTTTTCATGATAGCTGTTATACAATTCTCCCCATTCTATTCCTTTTACCACTTTTTCCCTGTCTTTAATTACAAAATACGATTTCGCCCAATTCACGACTGCCTGAAAATAGTTCCAAAGCGGTATGGCATTTACGTCGTGTTGGTGTTCCGCCATGTACCGGCAGATTTCTGCGTCATCGTCTTTTCCGTATTCTTTGAGGCATACCCATTTTATTGCCGTTTCCAAGTATTCCTGCCTTATTGTCGAGCCGGAAACCAAAACATTCCCTTCCTTGTAAGCTACACACTGCGTCCTTGAAAAATAGCGTTTGGCATCACTCACAAAGCTTCCTGCGTATATTGCGTTGCGCAGCTCTTGGGGCGTCAGTGCTTTTCCGGCAATGTTCACCGTCTTAAACCAATCGAGTTTTTCACTGTCAGTGCCGGAACAAACGTAAACCATGAGCCTGTACGAAAGAATACGCTCTTGCTCGTCTTTCTTCAGGTTATCGAAATATCTGTTTTTATACATAAAGTCCCCATTTACATACTGGCAAATCGAAATAGTGCGCTGCTGTCCGTCAAGCACTTCGTAAGGGACATTTGTTTCACCGTCTCTCTTTACCCAATACATGGTGTTTAGCGGAAATCCGTCCCAAACGGTGTTTATTACGGCTTTGCGTTCTCTTTCGCCATACACGAACTCACGCTGATACGAAGGGCGGATATCAAGTGTACACCCAGTTCTCCATTGTCCACATAGCTGTCTGTCAGTTCACGAACAGTGATGTTATGTAATTCTATATTCATGATTATTTTTAGTTGTTTGTTTTTCTCCGGATAAGAATGCGGGCGTATATCTCTTTACCCTTTATTGTAAACCTTCTGTTGGGGCGGGGATTATCCTTCATGTACCTGTCTATCCCAAGTATTTCAAACTGACTTGGACAATATTTGTCGAGAAAAGTGATTGGCACTCCCATAACGCCGCTGTAATCGCACGGTATCTCTCCCGTTTTATTTACATTTACTGCATCGTAATCATCATATTTGCTGTATTCATCGGGGTTATACTTTTTATATAGCACCAATTCTTCTTTTCGTTTGGGGATTTCGAGATTAGTGAACCAACGCACGCCCTTAACCCTCACAAAACGCTTCCCTTTTTCATCAATCCCACAATTGGCGGCTTTCAACGGGTAATCATCAGGGACATTAAACTTTCTGTCTCCCGAATGAATACTTTCGCCAAACCACACCTTATTGTTCATTATCAAAGGGAACACTTCTTTATATGTTACTGCATTTTGATTTCCTATGATAATGAACTTCTTTTGGTACTCCATAAGCTGCGCAATATATTCCCTGAACAACGAAAATGGCGGATTGGTAACAACAATATCGGCTTCTTGCAAAACCTCCACACATTCCCGCGAACGGAAATCACCATTTCCTTCAAGCCGTTTCACAACATCTTTACCGTTTTTGAGAAGAAGCTTTACATCTTCAAGATCCACAGCCCCATCTCCATTATAATCTTTCATTTCTGTAATCTCCACCTTATAGGCATTCCTTTTCGGTTTTTCGTTCATGTCATCGAAGAGCAGCAGTTCACCACCCGAAATAGGCGAACCATCATAGCACGTGGTTATGAGTTTCTTCAAACCGAATGTATTAAATTGGGCGGCAAAATACTTGAAAAAGTTGCTTTCATAAGGATCATCGCAATTACACAAAACGGTTTTGCCGACAAAATACTTCCGATAGTGCTTCAATTCGTCTTCTATATCGGAAAGCTGCGTGTAAAACTCGTCTTTTTTCGCCTTTATGGCATTGGTGAGATTTTTATTGGCCATGATTGATAATTGTTGAAGCACCGACTATCAATCACGCCATGACACAATAAAAGCGTGATGCTCTTATTGCGTTTAGCTCAGGGGCAGCGTAGGATGGAAACCCCTCCCAACAAATAAGAATGCACCACGCCTATAGCGTGATAGCATCGCTCACTCGTTGGGAAAAGGCATCCTCCATACAGACACCTTTCACTTATTATTTCTGTGTTCTTATTTCCAAACAGTTTCCTACGCTTTTGGCTAAACGCGAAATAATAGCGAATGCTTTATTGTTTACCGATAAGTTATGCCGCCATTTCAGACGGTTTCGCAAAGATAATAATTATTTGCAATACCAAACAATACAGAGTTAAACTAACAATGTAAATACGCATTTGGTAAAATGCAACATTTTCCCTCTCCCAATTCCAATTATATTGAAAACGCAAAAAACACATTTGATGCAGGGAAAACCACATCGGATGTGGAAAAAACTACATCGGACATAGGAAAAATTATGTCTGATATAATTCAAATTATGTCAGACCTTTTTTTGCGTTTGCAAGGTTCTGTTTCCCAATAAGTTACAAAAACATGTCGGTTTGTGTGAAAACGCTGTCTGTCAGCGCGTTGCGGAGTTTTTGTGGCGGTGGCGCGGGCGTGTCTCCCGGGGCTTGCACGTTTTTTTGCCCTGCCTGTCAAAAAAGTTGCATCGCAGCTTTGCCATTTGGTGGACAACACCTAAATTTGCAGAGGTACACAGAAACACAGCGGCATGATTGACAGGCGGAAATCCACACGGGCGTTTCTTCGGCGGAATGCAGCCGCCGGCATCCTGCGTGCGCCCGGCGCGTCCCGCCTGGCTGCCTCCTGCACTGCGGCATATTTTCTGCGGTCTCTGACCCGCGCCGTCTCTTCCGCATCCGCCGTCCCCATTCTCCACATTCTTTTTTTGCTGTTCCTTTTACTCTTTCCTCATCGTGCCTTGGGGCAGGACGTTAGTGAGAACTTCGTGCGTTGCGACACTTACCTTGACAGCCTGGGACTGCACAGGACAACTTCGGTGCAGTGGTTCGACGGTCTGGGCCGCCCGACCGTGTCCGCCACGGACGGACTCGGCACTGACGGCACGGTGGCGCGGGTGCTGAGGGAGCATGACGCTCTGGGGCGCACGGTGAGGGAGTGGCTTCCCGGCATCGACAGTCAGGGCGGCGTGCTTGAGCACAGGGGCGCGGGTGCGGTCAGGGGGCTTTCCGTGACTTGCCACGGTGGGGACAGCGTGCCGTTCACGTCTTATGTGCATGACGCATTCGGGCGCACCGTGTCTGTGCGCGGTCCGGGTCAGGAGTGGGCGGACAGGAATGTGGGGACGGAATACGGCTTCAACACTGCGGAGGGGCGGCAGGTGAAAAGATACCGCGTGGGAGCAGACGGCGGAGTGTCGGAGGGCGGCGTGTGGGCGGCGGGTACGCTGCGCAGGGAGAAAACGACCGACGAGGACGGCAGGACGCTCGAGGCGTTCACCGACCCTTGGGGGCGCAGGATACTCGAGCGCAGGGCGGGGGACAACGACACCTATTTTGTGTATGACGGCGCGGGACTGCTGCGCTTCGTGCTCACGCCCATGATGCAGGAGGTATGGGACTTGGAACGCCATGCCTACGGGTACAGGTATGACAACAGGGGCAGGTGCGTGTGGAAACGCACCCCCGGCTGCGCCCCGACAGAATACTGGTACGATGCCGCCGACAGGGTGGTCTGCGAGCGCGACGGCGCACTGAGGGAGGGCGGCAGGGTTCGCTTCACGCTGTATGACAGGCTCGGGCGGCACGCCGTAACGGGAACGTGCAGGAACACCCCGACAAGCATAACGGACTCCCGCGTGGAATGGACGCCTGTGGAGGGGCTTTGCGGCACAGGCTATCTGGGCGGATGCACTGACAGGCTCGACTCCGTGGAGATAGAGAAGGCCGTATGGTACGACAACTACATTTTCCTCGAATTCTACGCCTTCGACAACTGCCCTCACGTGATGCGGATGAGGGGCGGGAACACCGCCCATGCCAAAGGACACATAACCGGGACTATGACCGCCACAAGCGGCGGGGGATTCGTTTACAGCGTGAGTTACTACACGGGAAAAGGGGAGGAATGCGACAGGCGCGTGAGCCTCCCCGGCGGGCGGCTGCTGACCGTGCGGACAGGCTACACGTTCACGGGGAAGCCCGCGAGGGTTGCGGAGACCGTTGAGTGGACGGAGAGGGAAAACGGCGCGGACACGGCGAAGAGGGACTCCGCTGTAACGGAATACGGCTACAGCAATGTAAATGACGCGCTGCTCACGGTTGACGTGTCGCGCAACGGCACGGACGCTGTGAGGGTCTCCAAGCTTGACTACGACAGCTTCGGGCGGACAACGCGGAACACGCTGCACCGCTTTGCCGGGAAGATTGAGAACACATGGAACATACGCGGGTGGCTGACCTCGACCGGCGGTTCGGGCTACCGCGAGACGCTGCACTACAGCGACCCCGTGAACGGCGCGGAGGCGGTGTGGGGAGGGGACATAAGCGGCACGGCTGACGAGTACGCGCATAGCCCGGCGGAGAAAAGCTGGGACATCCCGAAGACTTTGACGACAGGCTACAGGTACGACGCATTGGGGCGGATGACTGAGAGCGTCCCTGACGACGCGGCGCACTCCCACGCGGAAAAGGTTACATACGACGCGAACGGCAACATCACGACGCTGAAA
>CAKRMO010000035.1 GCA_934364765.1 uncultured Bacteroidaceae bacterium
GTCTTGAACAGTTCGGAGAGAATACGCAGGGCGTCCTGCTCGTAACGCGCCGCGCTGTAGTAGTCCCTCACCGACAGGCTGCCGGTGAAATAAAACTCCGCCTTGGAAAGTTCCTCCTCACCGGGGCGCGCCGTGCCTATTCTCATTTCGCGGTATATCTGCCTGGAGTCGGCGTTGACTATTGGCGCACCAAACAATTGGGCAAGGCGGATGCACAAATCCGTCTTGCCCACTGCTGTCGGTCCTGTTATGACAATAAGTTTCCCCAATGCCGAGAAATCAAATGCGGCTGCCGTCTTCCGAATCAATGGGAGCGTCGCTTATGTCAAGCCCCTCGTTGTTTATGTCGTCATCGTTGAAGCCTTCGGAGCCGTAGAAATTTTCGTCCGTGAAGCTTTCGTCGGCCTGTTGCGCCTTGCCGCCCTTTTTCGCCGGCTTCTCCTCAACCAAAATCTGTTCGGGGGCGTCGCCTATCGAGCGCGAAATCTGCGCCTTCTTCAGGTTCATGCCCGGAACCATTTCCTTCAGCTCTATATAGAACGCGCGGTTGTTGAACGTGTCGAAAATGAATTTCAGGCGCATGGGCACATCGTCAAGAAGGCTGCGCAAGGATGTCTGGTCCATTGTGTAAACATCTTCGTCGTATGGCGAAAAGCCCATGTCCTCGCGCGTTATCTCGCACTGCTTTTCCCAGTCTTCGTTGGTTATGTAGAAACTCGTTACCTGATTGTCGGAATAGTTGCACGAGGCGAGTATGGCCTCGCAGAAATCAAGGAATGTCGCGTCTGCGTCAATCCTAATCTCGCGCAGGAAGTCGTCAACCTCGTCGCTTATTATTGTAAAACGGAATATCATGACTGTAATCTTTCGCCCTCCCCGGCTGCCTTACTTTATAATGCCGCGCTTTGCGGTCTCAACAAAGTTTATGATGTAAACAATCTCTTTCGACATGGGCAGGGTGCTCTTTATCTCTTCCAGGCTCTCGGAGCGCAGCTTCCCGCTCTGGTAAAGCATACGGTAGGCCTCGTGTATGTTCTCTATCGTCTCGTTTGAGAATCCGTGGCGGCGCAGGCCAACAACGTTAAGCCCTTGGTACGCCGCCGGCTCGCGTGCCACCATTACGTACGGGGGGACGTCCTGGCTGAAGCGCGTGCCTCCGCCAATCATCACATAGCCGCCAACGTGGCAGAACTGGTGAATGAGCACCGCCGCGCTTATCACCGCATAATCGTCGATGATCACCTCGCCGGCTATCTTGGTGGAGTTGCCTATTATGCAGCCGCTGCCAAGAGTTACGTCGTGGGCCACGTGAACGCCCTCCATGAGCAGGTTGTCAGAGCCGACAATGGTCCTTCCCTTGGCGGCCGTGCCACGGTTTACGGTAACATTCTCGCGGATTCTGTTGTTGTCGCCTATGATTGCGGTAGTCTCCTCGCCACGGAACTTCAAATCCTGCGGAACGGCGCTTATCACCGCACCGGGGAAAATTGTGTTGCCGTTGCCTATGCGCGCCCCGTCAAGAACGGTTACGCTGTTCATCAGGACGTTGTCGTCGCCTATCTCCACATTTTTGTCGATGAAACAGAATGCGCCTATTTCGCAATTCTTTCCTATCTTCGCTTCGGGGTCGATAAACGCCAAAGGACTTATCTTGCTCATTATGCCTTGAATTTGTATTGGTCTCTGTTTTTACTTGTTCTTCACTATCTGGGCGGTGAACGTTGCCTCGCAGGCTATCTGCTCGCCCACGAACACAAAGCCCTTCATGGAAGAAACCCCATGGCGCACCGGAGCAAGAAGACGCACGTTGAAGATGAGCGTGTCGCCCGGCACAACCTTGCGGCGGAACTTCACATCGTCTATCTTCATGAAATACGTGCTCCAACGCTCCGGCTCGTCAACGGTGCTAAGCACCAGCAAGCCGCCCGCCTGTGCCATGGCCTCCACCTGAAGCACGCCCGGCATCACAGGCTCTTGCGGGAAATGCCCTTGGAAGAACGGTTCGTTCGCCGTTACGTTCTTCACCGCCACAATCTGGTTCGACCCCATCGCTATAACCTTGTCAACAAGCTGCATGGGATAGCGGTGCGGAAGGAGCTGGCGTATGCGGTTCACATCCATTATCGGCTCCTCGTTGGGGTCGTAATGGGGCGCCTGTATTTCGTGGGCGCGTATTTCGCGGCGCAGCTCACGCGCAAACTTGTTGTTTATGGTATGCCCCGGTCGGGTTGCGATTATCCTGCCCTTGATGGGACGGCCCACGAGAGCCATGTCGCCAACGATGTCGAGCAGCTTGTGGCGCGCCGGCTCGTTGGCCCATTTCAGGGGACGGTGGGAAATGAAGCCGAGCTTGGTGGCGTCGCGGTGGGGCACTTTCATTTCGTCTGCAATCTGGTCAAGGCGTTCCTGGCTTATCTCCTGCTCGTAAATGACTATGGCGTTGTCAAGGTCGCCTCCCTTTATAAGCCCCGCCTGAAGCAAAGGCTCAACCTCGCGCATGAAAACAAACGTGCGGGCCGAGGAAACCTCTTCCGTAAACTTGGAAAGGCTGTCGAGGGTTGCGAACTGGCTCGAAAACCACTTTGAGCCGTAGGAAATCATCGCCGTTATGCTGAATTCCTCATCGGGAAGTATCATCACCGAAGAGCCAGTCTCCTCGTCGTGAACCTCTATCTTTTTCTTTATTATATAGTAGTCCTTGGGGGCGTTGAGTTCCTTTATGCCCACGCGCTGTATGTTCTCCACGAACGGCGCGGAAGAGCCGTCGAGAATGGGAAACTCAGGGCCGTTGACCTGCATCAGGCAGTTGTCTATGCCCAATGCGTAGAGCGCGGCCATGGCGTGTTCAATCGTGGAGCAGCGTGCGTCGCCTTTCGCCACCACAGTGCCGCGCGTGGTCTCCACCACGTTCTCGGCTATTGCGGGAATGACCGGCTCGCCCTCAAGATCGATACGCTGTATTTTGTAACCGGAGTTCTCGGGTGCGGGGTTGAAAGTTACCGTAAGGTTCAATCCCGTATGCAGTCCTTTTCCATAAAGGGAGAAGCTGCCGTTAAGTGTTGTCTGTTTCAACATGATATCTTATTTTTCTATGTTTTTTTCCTTTTGCCTGTCCAATTCCCTTTTCATTTCGTTAACCTGCCTGTACATTTCGGGAAGGTTGCGGAACACCGCCGCCGCCTTTGCAAAGCGCCGCGCGTCGATTGCCGGAGAGCCGAGCACGGTCTGCCCCTCCTTGAGTATGGGGCCGGCTATTCCCGCCTGCGCCCCGGAATGTGTGCGTGCGGCTATTTTCGCGTGCCCGGTAATTCCCACCTGACCGCCGAACATACACCACTCGCCTATCTTGGTCGAACCGGCAACGCCCACCTGCGCCGACATAACCGTGTTTGCGCCAATCACATCGTTGTGGGCTATCTGCACAAGGTTGTCGAGCTTCACGCCGTCTCCCACCCTGGTCGTGCCCATCATGGAGCGGTCAACACAGGTGTTCGCGCCTATCTCCACGTTGTCGCCTATCTCCACGTTGCCTATCTGCGGAATTTTCTCGTAGCCGTCGGGCGTGGGCGCGAAGCCGAACCCGTCAGCCCCTATCACGCAGCCCGAATGGAGTATCACGTTCGAGCCTATCTTGCAGTCGTGGTAAACAGACACGTTCGGGTATATAAGGCAGTTGTCCCCTATCACCGTGCGCTCCTCAATGGTTGCGTTGGGATAGATGCGCGTGCCGTCGCCAACCACAACGCCGTCGCCCACATACGCCAGCGGACCCACGTAAACGTCCTTGCCCAACTTGGCGGTTTCGCTCACAAAGGCGCGTTCGCTTACGCCCTTGCGCCTGGGCTTGCTCTGCTCGTAGAGGTTCAGCAGCCTCGCCACGGCCTCGCGGGGGTCTTTAACCTTCACCAAAGCCGCCTTAACTTTCTGCGCCGGCTTGAAATCCTCCGGCACAAGCACTATGCTGGCATCGGTCTTATAAACAAAATCCTCGTACTCCTTGGCGTAAAAAAAGGTGAGCGCGCCCTTTTTGGCTGAATCTATGTTGGAGAACGTGCTGACGCTCGCGTTCACGTCCCCCTCCACGCTCCCGCCAAGAAAAGCGGCTATCTGCTGGGCTGTAAATTCCATATCGGCATTATAGTTTGGTATGCCCGCACCCCGCGCCGGGATGCAAGGCGCATTATTATTGCAAAAATACAAAGCAAAAACCACATGGACAAATTAGCGCATTATTTTAATGCACCGTCCCCGCAAACCGCAATTATAGCCCGCGCCGCACGCTCATTTAATTCATAATTCTTAATTTTGCGGAAGTTTACACCTTATACGTCATAACCAGAATTTATGGGAGGATTTTTCGGAACAGTATCCATGTGCCCGTGCGTGAACGACTTGTTTTACGGCACAGACTACCACACCCATCTCGGCACGCGCCGTGCCGGAATGGCAACATTCAGCAAAGAGGAAGGTTTCCAGCGAAGCATACACAATCTCGAGAACGCCTATTTCCGCAGCAAGTTTGAGGACGAGCTCGACAAATTCCAAGGCAACGCCGGCATCGGGGTCATAAGCGACACCGACGCGCAACCTATTGTGATTAACTCCCACCTCGGGAAATTCGCCATTGTTACCGTGGCGAAAATCACAAACATCAGCGAGATTGAAAGCGAGATGCTCGAAAACAGGCAGCACTTCGCCGAACTTTCATCGGGCAAGACCAACCAGACGGAGCTTGTGGCACTGCTCATAGTGCAGGGCAGGACAATAGCCGAGGGCATAGAGAACGTGTACCGCAAGGTCAAAGGCTCGTGCTCCATGCTGCTGCTCACCGACGGGGGCAAGATAATCGCCGCGCGCGACAAGCTGGGACGCACGCCCATCGTCATAGGCAAAAAGGACGGCGCGTATGCCGTGGCAAGCGAGACAACGGCGTTCCCCAACCTGGGGTATTCCGAGGTGAGGAACATAGGCCCGGGGGAAATCGTGAGCATCGGCGCGGAAAGCGTGGAACAGCTGCGCAAGCCCAACGACAAGATGCAGATATGCTCGTTCCTGTGGGTTTACTACGGCTTCCCCACATCGTCATACGAGAACATCAACGTGGAGAAAGTGCGCTTCACCTGCGGCGAGACAATGGGCAAGGAAGACGGCACCGACGTTGACTGCGTGTGCGGCATACCCGACTCGGGCGTGGGCATGGCCTACGGATACGCGGCGGGGATGAACAAGCCCTACAAGAGGGCCATTTCAAAATACACCCCCACATGGCCGCGAAGCTTCACGCCGAGCAACCAGGCGCGCCGCGAGTTTGTGGCGAAAATGAAGCTAATACCCAACGAGGCGATACTCAAAGGCAAAAGCATACTCTTCTGCGACGACTCGATTGTGCGCGGCACACAACTGCGCGACAACGTGAAAATGCTCTACGACTGCGGAATACGCGAGGCGCACGTAAGGATTTCCTGCCCGCCGCTCGTTTACGGATGCAACTACATAGGCTTCACCTCCTCGCGCAACGACCTTGAGCTGATAACCCGCCGCATAATACAGGCCGAGGAGGGCGACATGAACAAGAACCTCGAAGCATACGCAACCACCAACTCGCCGCAATACAGGCGGATGGTGGAAATAATCAGGAAAAACCTTGGACTCACATCCCTGCGCTTCAACACGGTGGAAAACCTCGTGAAAGCCATAGGGCTGCCCAAGTGCCGGATATGCACACACTGCTTCGACGGTTCGAGCCACTTCTGAAGAAAGCCCCGGCAGCATAACCCGCAAAAACCGCATGGGACATAGAAAAAACTATGTCCCATGTAGAAAAAATTATGTCTGATGTAGTTTGAATTATATCAGACATAATTTTTGCCGTTGCAAACAATTGAAAGGCAGCATCTTACAAAAGAACGGAAAATTCACACAAACTTTTGGCTTCCAGCAGGTTAATCCCGGCGGCATAAAAAACGCCGGTTTTCACATTCCGCCGCGCACGCGCCCCCTTGTGGGCAAAAAAAAAACAAACCCGCACCATTATGACGAAATGCGGGCTTGTCGCAACAAAAAAATGAATTAATCTAGATTTCCGCCACTTCCACCGCCTTTTCCACAGCGGCGTTCAAGCCGTCAAGGTTGTGGCCGCCGGCAGTCGCGAAATGGGGCGCTCCGCCTCCGCCGCCCTGTATCAGCTTTGCAGCCTCGCGCACAATCTGGCCGGCGTTGAGGCCGTGGCCCTTCACAAGGTTCTTGCTTATCATTAGGGTGAGCATGGGCTTGTCGTTTGCCGTTGTGCCGAGTATGCAGAAAAGGTTCTCGGGCACGGCCGCCGAAATCTTGAAGGCAAGATCCTTCGCCGCCTCGGGCGTGATGGGCAGCACGCTCTTGACAACGGTTATCCCGCCACGGCTTTCGGCGCGCTTCAGCAGGGAGTCTTTCAAATCCTCCACCTGCTTCTGCACAAAACTGTCTATGCGCTTGTGCAAATCGCTGTTCTCCTCCACCGTCTTCTTTATCACTGCGGTAAGGTCTTTGGCGTTGTTGAAAAGCATCTTCAGCCCGTTGAGCAAATCCTCCTCCTTGTACATCAGTTCCTCGGCGGCAGCCCCCGTGATAGCCTCAATGCGCCTCACGCCTGCGGCAACCGAACTTTCGGATATTATATGGAAAAGCCCTATGCGCCCCGTGCTTTTTGCATGACAGCCGCCGCAGAACTCAACGCTCCTGCCGAATTTCACAACCCTCACCTTGTCGCCGTATTTCTCGCCGAAGAGGGCTATCGCACCAAGCTTCTTAGCCTCCTCAATGGGCGTGTCGCGGTATTCCTCAAGCGGAATGTCCTCGCGCACCGCCGCGTTCACCATTTTCTCAACCTTGCGCAATTCCTCGGGCGTTACCTTCTGGAAATGCGAGAAGTCGAAACGCAGGTAGTCGGGCGTTACGAGCGAGCCTTTCTGTTCCACGTGGCTTCCGAGCACTGTACGCAAGGCAAAGTCGAGCAGGTGGGTGGCGGTGTGGTTTGCCTCGCTGCCCCTGCGCCATTCCTTGTCAACCACAGCCCTGAACGCAGCCTCCGGATGCTCCGGGAGTTTTGCCGCGATGTGCAGGGCGAGGTTGTTCTCGCGCTTGGTGTCGATTATGTCTATTGTCTCAAACTCGCTCACAAGCTTCCCGTGGTCGCCCACCTGTCCGCCCATTTCGGCGTAGAAAGGCGTTGTGTCGAGCACTATCTCGTAATGTTTCTTTTTCTTCTGCTCCACGGCGCGGTAGCGCGTTATGCGGCATTCGCTCTCGGTTGTGTCCCAGCCGACGAACCTCTCTTCGCCGCCGCCCACGGTTACCCAGTCGCCAAGCTCCACCTGCGCGGCGTTTCGCGCACGCTCCTTCTGCTTCTGCATTTCCTCGGCAAAACCTTTCTCGTCAACGGTCATCCCATTCTCGGAGCAGATAAGTTCAGTAAGGTCGAGCGGAAAGCCGAAAGTGTCGAAAAGCGTGAAAGCCTTAACGCCCTCCACCTGTGTCTTGCCGGCGTCCCGGGTTTCTGCGATGATGTTGTCAAGAAGGTTGATGCCCGTTGACAGGGTGCGAAGGAAGGAATCCTCCTCCTCCTTGATGACGCGCCCAACAAGCACTTTCTGCGCACGGAGCTCGGGATAGGAGTCCCCCATTTCGTCAACGAGCGTGGGCAGGAGCTTGTAGATGAACGCCTCCTTTTGCCCGAGGAAAGTGTAGGCGTATCTCACGGCGCGGCGCAGTATGCGGCGAATCACATATCCCGCCTTTGCGTTGTCGGGCAGCTGTCCGTCGGCTATGGAAAAGGCTATGGCGCGTATGTGGTCGGCAACGACGCGCATTGCAACGTCAACCTTTTCGTCCGCGCCGTATTCCTTGCCGCAAAGCTCGGATATCCTTTTTATAATAGGCTGGAAAATGTCCGTGTCGTAGTTTGAGTTCTTGCCCTGAAGCACGCGGCAAAGACGCTCAAAGCCCATGCCGGTGTCTATAACCTTTGCGGGAAGCGGCTCAAGCGAGCCGTCGGCCTTGCGGTTATACTGCATGAACACAAGGTTCCATATCTCAATCACAAGCGGATTGTCCTTGTTCACAAGCGAAGCCCCGCTGACTTTCCTCTTCTCCTCCTCGGGGCGCAGGTCTATGTGTATCTCCGAGCAAGGCCCGCAAGGGCCCGTGTCGCCCATTTCCCAGAAATTGTCATGCTTGTTGCCGTTTATTATATGGTCCTCGGGGAAAAACTCGCTCCAGTATCCGGCAGCCTCGTTGTCGCGCTCCAGCCCCTCGGACGGCGCACCCTCGAAAACCGTAACATACAAATCCTTCTTGTCTATCCTCAAAACGTCAACAAGGTATTCGTATGCCCAGCCGATTGCCTCTTTCTTGAAATAGTCGCCAAAGCTCCAGTTTCCCAGCATCTCGAACATGGTGTGGTGGTAAGTGTCGTGCCCCACCTCCTCAAGGTCGTTGTGCTTGCCGCTTACGCGCAGGCATTTCTGCGAGTCGGTGCAGCGGCGGCTTTTGGGCTTTGCGTTGCCCAGGATTATGTCCTTAAACTGGTTCATGCCCGCGTT
>CAKRMO010000036.1 GCA_934364765.1 uncultured Bacteroidaceae bacterium
CGTCAAATTCACACTGCGTATAGTTTGGGTCGGGGTTGTTCACGCTCGTGGCAACTATAAGCGGGTGCGGGTTTGCCCACGTGAGCTTTTCCCTCATCAGCTTTACCGGATACCTCACCTTTTCTCCTATCTCAAACGGATTTTGCACTATTTCGCCCGGCCATTCGCTCATCACCTTTTTCATTGCGGGTATGTCGCAGTTCACATTGTATTCGCTGAACGGATTTTTGCGGTAGCAGCCCATCATGGTTGACAGCACCTTCACCTTTTTTGCCACGAGTTCGCGCCCGGTGAGCGGGGAGAATTTGTCGGGCTTGGAGTCGAGCAGCAGGGCGAGGTTCGTGGCGAACCCGACGGAGATTATCGCCACGCTGTTGTCGGGCTGTTTGGCGAGCGTGCGGCGGTAGAACTCCACGGCATCCTCATACTTGCCCTTCTTTGTCTGTTTGAAGGCGGGTTTGCCCTTTGAGTCGCGGCAAAGTGCCACGGAGTCGGCGTAATGGTTTCCCTCGTTGGGGCGCGATACGGGCGTGGGGCTTTTGGCGACAGGCACTTTGCCGTAGCCATACCAGTTGAGCGAGCCGTCAACGGCGGGGCATACGTTTGCGCCCTCCTTGTGCGTGCCCACGCCGAGGAGCTTGAGCTTTCCCATGTCGCAGTATTTGCAGATGAACTCGAGCGCGAGCGCGTCGTCGGCGTCGTTTCCGTAGTCGGTTTCGAAGATTACGCTCATCGGCTGCGCCTGTGTTGCGCCGGTTGCCGCCAGAAGGCACATGGCGGCGATAATCAGTAGCTTTTTCATGGTTCTGTTGTTTTGTGAACCGCAAAGGTATTAATTTTTTCGGTTGGGCAGCCGCAGTTTTCCGCAATATCATGCCGCAGTGATATTCCCCGGGAAACTGCAAATGCCGCCCAAACCGCACAAGGCGTTGGTTTTCAAAGAAATACCCGCACAAAAGGCACTTAGTGTAACGTTTTGTTTTTCAGGAACTTGGAAGCGGAGAAAAAAGGTCTGATGTAGTCTGGATTATGTCTGATATAATTTTTCCTGCATAGGACATAGTTTTTCCTACATCCTATGTAGTTTTCGCCATGTTTTGAAAAAGCGGGCTGTTTTGGTTTTGCGCGGGTTGCGCGGGCGGCTCTTTTTGAACGCCGCTATACATTATTTATAATTCTTGTGGCTTACAAATTGCCCTATTCTTCGTAAATTTGCCGATTAAGCGGCATTGTGTCCGCGCATCCCTTTTATGAGGCTGGTAAAGAAACTCGACATATTCATTATAAGGAACTTCCTGACACTTTTGGCAGGGGCGTTCTTTGTATGCCTGTTCGTGCTGATGATGCAGTTCACATGGCGCTACATAGACGAGCTCATCGGCAAGGGGCTTTCGCTGGACGTTTTCGCCAAGTTCTTCTGGTACATGGCGCTTTCGCTCATTCCACAAGCCATGCCGCTCGCCATTCTGCTTGCGTCGCTCATCACCTTCGGCAACATGGGCGAGAGGCTGGAGCTGCTGGCTATGAAAACGGTGGGCGTGCCGCTTCTGAGGATTATGCGCCCGCTGATAATCCTTGTGTCGGGAATTTCGTGCGCCTCGTTCTATTTCCAGAACTTCACCGGCCCGTACGCCGAGCTGCAGCTGCGCACGCTGCTCCTCAGCATGCACGAGAGCGCGCCCGCGCTGGAGATACCCGAGGGAACATTCTATAACGGCATACCCAACATAAACATCTATGTGAAGCAAAAGCACAACGAGACGGGAATGCTCTACAACGTGATAATCTACAAAACCGACCAGGGCTTCAACAAGGCGCAGATAGTGCTTTCCGACTCGGCAAAGCTCGAAATCACGTCAGACAAGAAATTCCTTGTGCTGCAGCTGTTCAACGGCGAGCAGTTCGAGAACCTGCAGACCGGCACGCTGAACCAGATAAGGGCGTATGTGCCTTACGACCGTGAGACTTTCAGCTACAAGAAGTTCATAATAGATTTCGACAGCAACTTCAACGTGCTCGACGCAAACGCCATCGGCAACCGCCCGGAGTCGAAGAACATGAGCCAGCTCGTGGCAGGAGTCGATTCGATGGAGACGCACGCCGACAGCCTTGGCAAGGCGAACTACGACTTCATATCCCGCGTGGGCAGCCTCGGGCCTGTGCCGTCGCTCGACTATGCCGGCCAGCCCCCCGTGCGCGGCTACTCGCTTGCGGGCGTTCCCGCAGAGCCTGCAGGCAGCGCGGCAACCCGGTCGGACAACCCCGACAGTTTCAGGCTTGCGCGTGAGGCCGGGGAGGCCAAGGCGCAGAGGGAGCGCAACGCCAAGGCGGAAAAGGCAATCAGGGCGTACAGTGCGAGAGAGCCGCAAATCATCGCCGCCGCAAGGAAGATAGACTTCGACAGCCTTGTGGCGTCGCTTCCCGCCGCAACAAGGGCCGACATGGTGGCACGCGGGCACGAGGTGGCGCAGCAGATCATGACTGACCTTGAGTGGGGGAAATACGAGGTGGCCGACAACGACCTCATGATAAGGAAATACAACATCGCCTGGCACGAGAAGATTATCGTGTCGCTGACGTGCCTGATATTCTTCTTCATAGGCGCGCC
Organism: uncultured Bacteroidaceae bacterium; assembly: GCA_934364765.1. Classification (GTDB taxonomy): domain Bacteria; phylum Bacteroidota; class Bacteroidia; order Bacteroidales; family Bacteroidaceae; genus UBA6398. The sequence goes on from CAKRMO010000036.1 coordinate 2,609, forward strand.
GCTCGGCTCCATAATACAGAAAGGGGGACTTGGCGCGCCAACGGTGCTTTCGGTAATGATTTTCATTCTTTACTACATAATAAGCACCTCTGGCATGAAACTTGCCAAGGAAGGTACATGGGTGATTGCGTTCGGAATGTGGATGAGCGTGATGATACTCGCGCCGCTCGGCGCGTTCCTCACCTACAAGGCCAACAACGACTCGGTGGTGTTCAACCCCGAAGCCTACCACAGGCTGCTCCGCCGCGTGCTCGGCCTGCGCAGCCGCCGCCACGTGGCACGCAAGGAGGTTATCGTTTACGACCCCGACTATGCTTCGCTCTACGAACGCCTCGGCGTTCTTGCCGAACGTTGCAGGGCATACAACGAAAGGGAGAAACTCTGGAGAATGCCCAATTATCTCAGCCACTTCTTCTATCCCAAGCCCGACCACGAGGTGGAGGAAATAAACGCGGAAATGGAGAGCGTGGTTGAGGAACTGTCGAACACGAAAAGCCTCAAGGTGCTTGACGAGCTCAACCGCTTCCCGGTGATATTCGCCTCCGCCCACGTTTCGCCGTTCGCAAACGCGTGGCTCAACAGAATTTCGGGAATTTTGCTCCCTGTGGGGCTTTTCCTGTGGTTCAGAATGTGGAAATTCCGCCTCCGCCTGTTGCGCGACATGAAGCAAATCGTGTCGTCGTGCCAGAAGGAGCGCGAATACATAAGCGGGATGTTGCCCGGAAAGGAATGTTGAACGAAAACAATATGCAGAAAATATAATGACAGAGAACGAAAACTTCAAAATGGCAACTGTGGAAGAGGCGGTGGCCGATTTCAGGCAGGGGAAATTCGTCATAGTGGTTGACGACCCGGGAAGGGAGAACGAGGGCGACCTCATAACTTCCGCCGAGATGATAACCGAGGAGAAGGTTAACTTCATGCTGAAAAACGGAAGGGGAGTGCTCTGTGCGCCGATAACCATATCGCGGTGCAGGGAGCTGGGCCTGCAGCATCAGGTTGAGGACAACACGAGCCTTCTCGGCACTCCGTTCACCGTGGCGGTTGACAAGCTCGAGGGATGCACCACCGGCGTAAGCACGCACGACCGCGCCGAAACCATAAAGGCCCTTGCCGATCCGAATTCCACGCCCGAAACTTTCGGCAAGCCGGGACACGTATGCCCGCTCTACGCCCAGGACAACGGCGTGTTGCGCCGCGCCGGCCACACGGAGGCTGCCGTTGACCTCACGCGCCTTGCCGGACTGCGCCCCGCCGCAGCCCTTATAGAAATTCTCAATGAGGACGGGACAATGGCGCGGATGCCGCAGCTCGTGGAAAAGGCAAAGGAATGGGGACTTAGGATACTGACGATAAAAGACCTGATAGAGTACAGGATGAAGACCGACTCGCTCGTGGAAAAGGGCGACGAGGTTGACATGCCAACCGACTACGGACATTTCCGCCTCATTCCTTTCCGCCAGAAAAGCAACGGCAAGGAACACGTGGCCCTGATAAAGGGAAAATGGGATGCCGACGAGCCGATACTTGTGCGGGTGCATTCATCGTGCGCCACAGGCGACATTTTCGGCTCCAAGCGCTGCGACTGCGGCGAGCAGCTCCACCGCTCCATGCAAAAGATAGAGGAGGCCGGCAAGGGCGTTGTGCTCTACCTCAACCAGGAGGGGCGCGGCATAGGCCTTATGGCGAAAATCGCCGCCTACAAGCTGCAGGAGGAGGGATACGACACCGTTGACGCCAACATACACCTTGGCTACGACCCCGACGAGAGGGACTACGGCGTGGGTGCGCAAATTCTCAGGGAGCTCGGCGTACACAAAATGCGGCTTCTGACAAACAACCCCGTGAAGCGCGTGGGGCTGGAGGCATACGGGCTGGAAATTGTGGAGAACGTGCCGATAGAGATACAGCCCAACAAATATAACGAGCGTTACCTGCGCACGAAAAAGGAGCGCATGGGACACACGCTGCATTTCAACAAATAACAAACGCATAAGCAAATAACAATCACCCAAAATTATAACTATGGAAAGAGAAATCAAATTCGGAACCCCAATGCTCGAAGGCGTGCAAAGCGCCTACCGCGTTCTCATGCGCAAGGTCTATCTGTGGATGGCCCTGGCCCTTGCCGTAACAGGCTTCACGGCATTCTACATCGCGTCCAATCCCGGACTGCTGCAAACAATCTTCACGTCGAAAGGCGTATTCCTGTTTCTAATAATCGCGCAGCTTGCGCTCGTGTTCATCCTTTCGGCGAGAATAATGAAACTGTCGTTCCCCACGGCGGGCATAATGTTCGCCGCCTATTCGGTGCTTAACGGCGTAACAATGTCGTTCATCTTCATAGCTTTCACCATGAACTCCATAGCCGGGGCGTTTTTCGTAACGGCGGGGATGTTTGCCGTAATGTCGTTCGTGGGCTTTGCGCTCAAGAAAGACCTGAGCTCCTTCGGCTCGTTCTTCCTCATGGCGCTGGTGGGGCTGATAATAGCGTCGGTAGTCAACATTTTCTGGGCGAACAGCGTGCTCTACTGGGTAATAACATACGTGGGCGTGCTGCTCTTTGTGGGGCTTACGGCGTATGACACCCAGAAAATAAAGCACATGCTCATGGAATATGGCGACGAGGTGAACGACAACACCCAGAAGCTCGCCCTATTGGGAAGCCTCTCGCTATACCTCGACTTCATAAACCTGTTCCTCTACATACTGCGCTTCTTCGGGCGCAACGACAACTGACATTCACCCATAAGGGAAACAACATAAACACATAAAGCAATGAACGAACTGTCTGCACGCCTTAACCGCCTTGCCCCATCAGCCACACTGGTGATGTCGCAGCGGAGCGGCGAACTGAAGGCCGCCGGCGTTGACGTGGTGAACCTCAGCGTCGGAGAACCCGACTTCAACACCCCCGAACACATAAAGGAGGCGGCCAAGAAAGCCATAGACGACAACTATTCGCGCTATTCCCCCGTGCCGGGCTATCCCGCATTGCGCGAGGCGATAGTGGGGAAACTGAAACGCGAGAACGGACTTGAATACAAGCCCTCGCAGATAATATGCTCCAACGGCGCAAAACAAAGCGTGTGCAACGTCATAATGTCGCTGGCTGGCGAGGGCGACGAGGTGATAGTGCCAGCGCCATATTGGGTGAGCTACACCCAGATGGTGAAACTCGCCGACGCAACGCCCGTAACCGTCCCCACAGGGCTTGAGCAGGACTTCAAGATGACCCCCGCGCAGCTCGGGGAGGCAATAACCCCGCAAACGCGCGCGCTGATACTCTGCTCGCCGAGCAACCCCACAGGCGCGATATACTCATACAACGAACTCGAAGCCCTTGCAGAAGTGCTGAAGAAGCACCCCCGCGTAATGGTAATATCCGACGAGATATACGAACACATAAACTACATAGGCAAGCACGCAAGCATGGCGCAGGTGCCGGGCATGAAGGAACGCACCGTGATAATAAACGGCGTGTCGAAGGCATACGCCATGACAGGCTGGAGAATAGGCTTCGCCGCCGCAGAGGAGTGGGTGGTGAAAGCCTGCAACAAGCTCCAGGGGCAGTACACCAGCGGACCGTGCTCCGTAAGCCAAATGGCGGCGGCGGCGGCTTTTGCCGGACCGCAGGAATGCGTGGAGGAAATGCGCCGGGCGTTTGAGCGCAGGAAAAACCTCATAGTGTCGCTCGCCCGCCAGATACCCGGACTCGAAGTCAACGACCCCGAAGGCGCGTTCTACCTCTTCCCCAAGTGCAGCAGCTACTTCGGAAAGAAAGACGGCGACAACATAATCAACGACTCCAACGACATGGCGCTCTACCTTCTCGACAAAGCCCACGTGGCAACAGTAAGCGGCGACGCCTTCGGCGCACCCGGATACTTCCGCATGAGCTACGCAACCGGTGAGGACAGCATACGCAAGGCCATGCAGCGCATAGCCGAAGCCCTTGCAAGGCTGAAATAACCAGAGCGGGACATAAAACCAAGGCCGGGAGACATAAAAACACCAGTCCCCCGGCTTTTTTACGCCTCGCCCCAACGCCCCAGTCCCGATAATTCCTATAGTTTCTGCAAAGTGCTGAAAACCAGAAAATCACCCCAAATAGGCAGCCTTTTTGCAAGATACTGTTTTTCAGATGTTTGCAAGTGCCGAAAAAAGGTCTGATGTAGTTTGAATTATATCAGACAAAATTTTTTCTACATAGGACATAGTTTTCCCCATGTCCGATATAATTTTTACGCCACCCACATCGCCTTTAGCAAATCCCCAAAGCTTATCTCGCATTCAACATAATCACGAGAATTGGTTGCCTATTCTCGTGATGGAAAAAGCAGCTTGTGCGATTTGGACTATACAAATGATTTTTCAACAAAGAGTGCCTTTTATGAATTAAACCATATCAAATATCTTTCATTTTTTGTCGCTCTTTTTATTTGAAGCATGGGATTCTGTGCTTGCTAAAATTTCATATTCCTTTTTTAATCGATATAAATCTGAATTGTGATCCGCAATTTCTTTCCTGTAATTTTTGTAAAACCCAAGGATATTCAAGAACTTCTTGTTGTTGGTCAAATCTTCAACATGATTAAAATCATTTTTGAATATGATAGGATAAAGCTCTTTCTTCTCTTCGGTTGACAGCTCATTCATAGCTTCACGCCATCTTTGTGTATATCCTAAATGCTCAAAGAACAGCCTAAAAAGAAGGAATGTTTCTGGCATTATAAGTAATTCCATATATTCTTCTTCATTATGCCCAAATGCTTTTTCAAAAAATGGCAGTCCACGTCCTATTTTACCCTTTGTGGCGTTTAATATCGCTTGCACTGCACGAATATATTTTCTATTCCAGTATATGCCTATATAGTCTCTGTCGTGACTATGCTTGTCTCGTATCGGATGATATTTCATAGGAAACGAGTATATGCTTACATTAAGTTTCTCACACAAATCCACATTAACCCTTAAGCGGTGGTAAAAATCTTCGGGCTTGTCATCAAAGTTATATAACAGATAGTTTGAGAAATCCTTGAAACCATATTTTACACTTAGATTAATAGCCTTTGTATATGCCGCTTCTGTCTTTACATTATCAAAAGCTATGCGCAATGGACGTATTGCTATTTTCGAAAGCAATGAAATTCTTCCCTCTGTAAAGAGACGGGCATCAATTCCCTGATTAAAGTCAACATATCGCAAACGTCCTTTTTGACGAGAATATTTTTTCTCAAAGAAAGCAGCAAAATCCTTGTAAGTTTCTGTTAAAGCTTTTTTTGTACAAGTCTCTGAGTGCAGCAAGCCATATTGCTCACGTAGGGCATATATTCGTGTGCGTTCCGACTCATTCAGACTTTTCATTTCATTGATTTCTTTCAGCAGCTTCCAGCACTTGCGTATATAAGCACGGTCATTCATTCCTAATCTAAGATTGCGTACCGCTATCTTATATTGATTTGGTTCTATATATTTTGCCTTAGGAGTAAAACCACATGCACGTATATCTTCAATAATCGATGGAAGTTCTTTTGAAGCAAGAACATTGTTATCCATAAGCAAAAGATTTTGCTTATCACCATACAACCGTTTGGTTCTTTCAATACGTTCTTTCAACGGTAAATATGGCTGGTATTTCGGTTCTAATATAGGAACAGCACAAAATGGACATTTCCTTATGCAACCTCTTGTCGCGTAACTAAAATATGCTGCACTGTCAACATAAACATAGTCTATTTCATCAAGAATAGAATAGTCTAATGGCAACTCGTCAATTATATAAGGATTGTCTGCGTCAATATCCTTATAAGGAGTATGCAGTGTCCCACAATGTGGCTTTATACCTGTTGCTTTTTCTATTTCTTTGGGCTGAAT
>CAKRMO010000037.1 GCA_934364765.1 uncultured Bacteroidaceae bacterium
CCACGCACTACCTCGACGCAAGCGGCAAGCCCGACATGACGGAAAGCGTGAGCGAAAGCCGCCCGCAGTTCTCTGTGAGCGCGGCGGCGGGGGCGGAATACACCGTGGGCGGAAACGTGGGCGTTTACATAGAGCCGGGCGTGAGCCACCACTTCGACAACAACAGCGGCGTTGAGAACATCTACAAAAAACGACCCACAAACTTCAGCCTGTCAATGGGCGTAAGGATAAACTTCAGCAAATAGATATAACAATGAACATAAGAGATTTTTTGCACGGCATCACAGCCTTGGCATTCGCAACCGCCTTGTTTGCATCCTGCGCAAGCGGAGGGGCAGGCGTTAAATACACAGTGGCGCACAACTATTTCGTGAACAGGAACGCGGCTATCCCGCAAGACATGAAAATACAGAGCCAGAAAGAATTTGACCGCTGTTTCGGAATGGCGGCCACAATGGGAAAGGACGGCAAACCCACCGAAATAGACTTTGCAAAGAGCTTCGTGATAGCAAAGGTGATGCACGTTACCGACACCATGACCGAAGTTTCGCCGCTAAGCCTCAAAAAAGGCGCGAACGGCAGTCTCGTGCTGAAGTCGGCGGTGAAAACCGGCGAAAAGACGAGCTATTTCATGCAGCCGTTCTACATAATCATCGTTGACCGCAAGTACGCCGGCTGCAAAATAACCGAAAGCGAATGACAACCGCCCCCAAGCAATCCAAAGCATTGAGTTTCAGGAGAATATCCAAGCAACTGGAATTCTTTGTAACGATTTGTTTTTCAGACGTTTGCAACGGCGGAAAAAAGGTCTGATGTAGTCTGAATTATATCTGATGTAATTTTTTCTACATAGGACGTAGTTTTTCCCATGTCTGATGTGGGAAAATTCCCGGCTTTCACGCAAGGCTTATTACGGACTTACATAATTACTGTTACACATTTTCGGCACGCGGCCGCGCTCGCAGGGTTTCCCGCAGTGCGGCCGCGTTGTGCCACAACAAAGCTATGTGGCTTGACATTTGGCGACTATCGGGTTTTTCCTTAATTTTGCATACAACAAAAACTGTTTTTCATGGAAACAACACGTCAGAACAAAATAGCGCGGCTTCTGCAAAAGGAGCTGAGCGAGATTTTCGAGCAGCAAACCCGCCAGACGCACGGCATGATTGTTAGCGTGAGCAAATGCAGGGTCAGCCCCGACCTCAGCGTGTGCACGGCATACCTCAGCGTGTTCCCCTCGGAAAAGGCAAAGGAAACCGTTGAGAACATAAGCGCGAGCGCACGCTCCATACGCTACGAACTGGGCAAGAGGGTGCGTTTCCAGCTCAGGATAATCCCCGAGCTGCGCTTCTTCGTTGACGACTCGCTCGACTACATACAGCACATCGACGAACTGCTGAAGAAATAAAGGCGAAGAAACGTGAACTTTCCCCTATTCATAGCCCGGCGGTATCTGTTCGCCCGCCGCAGGAAGCACGCCATAAACCTCATATCGGGCGTTGCCGTGGCGGGGGTCGCCTTTGCCACGATAGCAATGATTTGCACGCTGTCGGTGTTCAACGGCTTCCAGGATTTGGTGGCATCGCTGTTCACCTCGTTCGACCCCGAACTGAAAGTTACACCTGCACAAGGCAAAGCAATAGCCGCCGACGACCCTGCCGTAACGGCGATAAAGAAGTCGCCGCTCGTGCTTGCCGCCACGGAATGCGTGGAGGGGCTTGCGCTGGCAAAGTATTACGACAACCAGACGGTGGTAACAATAAAGGGGGTGGACAACAACTATTCCAAGACGAGCGACATAGCGTCAATTCTCTACGGCGACGGAGATTTCAGGCTGAAAGCCGATGTGCTGAACTACGGCACGCCGGGAATACAGCTCGCGCAGCAGTTGCAGCTCGGCGTGCGCTACACCTCGCCGCTCGACATCTACGCCCCGAGAAAGGGCGAAAGGATTGACGCGGCAAACCCGGCACAGAGCTTCAACCACGACCAGCTTTATTCGCCCGGTGTGGTGTTCTCGGTGAAGCAGAAAAAATACGACGCAAGCTACATCATAACCTCGCTCGACTTTGCGCGTTCTGTGTTTGAGCAGCAGGGGTGCATAACATCGCTTGAGCTTAGGCTGAAAGACGGCACCGACATTGCGGCGGCGCAAAAGGAACTCACGAAACTCAGCGGGGAGAAGCTGAAGGTAGAAAACCGCTACGAGCAGCAGGAGGACGTGTTCCGCATAATGAGGATAGAGAAACTGGTGGCCTACCTGTTCCTTACGTTCATTCTCATCGTGGCGTGCTTCAACATAGTTGGCTCGCTGTCGATGCTGATTATAGACAAGCGCAAGGATATGCTCACCATACGCTCGCTCGGCGCGGACAACGCCACCATAGCAAAGGTGTTTCTTTACGAAGGCCGCATGATTGCCCTCACCGGAGTGGTTATAGGCATTGCGGCAGGCGTTGCGCTGTGCATGGCGCAGCAGCATTTGGGGCTTATAAAGATGGGCAACGAGGCGGGGAGCTTCATAATCGACGCATATCCCGTCAGCGTGCGCTGGGGAGACGTTGTGCTGACTTTCCTGACCGTCATCGCTGCCGGCTACATATCCACATGGTACCCCGTGAGGTATCTTAGCAGGAAACTGCTGTAAGCGAACAAAAACAAACACTATACAAAACCATGAAACCTATGATATTTCAAAAGAGAACCGCGACAACGCTGATGCTTGCCGCGAGCGCGCTTGCGCTGACATCGTGCTTCAGCATAAGGACATCGGGAGAATACAACGCCAAGCAGAAAAACGTGCAGACGGCAAAGGAAGCCACCGTCGCCGGCCTGCACCCGTGGAAAGGGAAAAAGGTCGCCTATTTTGGCGACTCCGTTACCGACCCCAATGTGCTGCCAAACGACACGAAGTACTGGGGCTACCTGCGCGACTGGCTCGGCATAACGCCATACGTTTACGGCGTGAACGGGAGGCAGTGGGACGACATTCCGCGCCAGACGGACGAGCTGAACAAACAGCACGGACAGGACGTTGACGCAATAATGATATTCATCGGCACAAACGACTTCAACGGCGGATTGCCAATAGGGAAATTCTACAGCGAGAACGCCGGGAAAGTGGTGGCGGCCACGGGCGAGGCAAGGAGCGAGAAAACGCGCCTTCACCGCACGCTCATAAAGGACGGCTTCACGCTTTGCGGGCGCATAAACGCCGCGCTCGAGAAAATCAAGTCAATGTACCCCACAAAGCAAGTGGTGCTGCTCACCCCCATACACAGAGCCTACGCAGAGTTCGGCGGCAACAACGTGCAGCCTGACGAAAATTGGCAAAACAAAAACGGGGAATGGTTCTCAAGCTACGTTGAGGCAATAAAGCAAGCCGGCAGCGTGTGGTCTGTGCCGGTCATCGACACATACGCACTTTGCGGACTGTACCCCATACTCGACTCCAACGCGCAGTTCTTCAGCAACAGCAAAACAGACCGCCTCCACCCCAACGCCGAAGGCCACAGGCGCATCGCCCAGACGCTGTTTTACCAGCTCCTCTCCCTGCCCTGCACATTCTGACGCAGACATCCGGCACAAGCTCCCCACCCGAATTATGCCGTTTTGCAATATGGTTCGGGCTGTGGCACATATGGTGTTTTTGATGCACATCATTAATACACAAGTAACAATTAATCAATAATTTGCATTACTGTAGGGGCGTATGGCATACGCCCTGAATTGCGCCTTTTTGCGATTTTACGGCGGCGGTTTGCAGTGCGGTTCAAGCGGTGGCATACAGGGCGTATGCCATAAGCCCCCACATATATACCGTATGCAATCAAAAACAATATGTACCGTTTATATAATCCACACAACACACAAATCGATTACTATTTCAAAACTCCCCGAAAATTACATTTGATGTAAGAAAAACTATGTCCGATGCAGGAAAAATTATGTCTGATATAATCCAGACTACATCAGACCTTTTTTCACCGCTTGCAAGTGCCTGATTTACAATATCCTATATAAGCATCTTCAAATCCATCTAACTTACTGTGCCTCAACGCATTGCGCATTTTTGTACCTTTTTGGGCTTATTATGCGGCGCACGCCGTCTGCGCAAAGTCCCACCCATAACATTCCATAATAAATACCAATAAAATTTACACGCCCTCATTTTAGCGGTTTTGTAACATCTGTGTAACGTTTAATGCTTATATTTGCATTCAGTTACAACCACTAAACAATTTTTGCCAATGAAAAAATTATTACTAACGTGTGCGGCTTTCGTGCTGGCAGGCCTGAGTGTCCTTGCCGACGGGCTGCCCGACTTCGTAAGCACCGGCGGCAACGTGAAATGGTGCTACATACGGAGCGCGAAAGCTTCCGGCTGGTGCCTGCAGCCGGACGGTATGGAAGTAGTGGCTAAGCCGAAAGCCGACTTCAGCAACTGGGAGGAGCTTGCCAAGCAGCTGTGGTGCATCACCGCCGATGCGGACGGCAAGTACACAATCACCAACAAGCATGACGGCCGCCAGATGGACGTGGGGCTGTCTGCCAGGTTCAGCAACTGGGAATCGATGCAGATGCACGACAAGGCGGCCGCAAAGTGGACTATATGCCAGCACGCGGCCGACACGGTTTATTTTGAATCCGACATCCCCGCCCCCGGCGGAGGCGCAATATACCGCTTTCCCGCAACCTACGAGTATTCCAGCGGAAACTTCATGATATGGCTCGTGAGGGAGGAATACGGGAAAGGCAAGGACAACGGAAGCCTCTTCATCATCGAGCCCTTCGACGAGATACGCGAGCCGGAGTGCCAGAATGCGGAGACTGTGCCCTACTATGGAATTTTCAGCGCATTGCAGGACGGAGGAATGATAATCGACAACACGTCGGTTGTTGACACGAAATACCGCTTCATTGTGGCGCGCCCCGACAACCCTGACGAGACGGCGCAGTGGCGCTTCATAAGCCTCGGCCCGGGAAAGACGGCCATAGTGAACCGCGCAACAGGCAACAGCATATCCACATCGCTGTATGCCGATGAAAAATACAACCTGCCCGAGGCCGACAGCAAGACCGTCGCCCCCAAGGCCTGGAGCCTCAACGCCATAAGCAACTTCGAGTTCGCCATCTCGTCAAAGGGCGAGGACGGCGTGGTGCGCTACCTTAGCAACACCCTCGCCGGCGAAGAGCCCGAGGCGCTTGACCCCGCGCAGATGAGCGGCAGCAGCTTTGCCTGGACGTTCGACAAGATGGGCGAGGTGGTTGACGTGAACGACGCCAAGACCCAGAAGCCCGCAGTGAGCGTGGTGAACGGAAAAGTCGTGGTGGGCGGCGGAAAGAAGTTCACCGTGGCCACAACCGACGGCGTTGTGCTTCCGCCCTCCTCAACCCTGCAAAAGGGCATATACATAGTTACCGTGGAGGGCAAGGCTTGTAAGATAAACGTTAGATAACCCAAACCCTACGACAATGAAAAGAATGAAATACATATTCGCGCTGCTTGCTGCAGCAATAACCCTCGCGCTGCCGGTGCAGGCGCAGGAGAGAGTTCTGACGGCGGTAGGGGCTGCCGGGAGTACGGAACTTACGGTTTTGGACGGAGTGTCGTCGCTATACTTCGCCAACAAGCCCGAAAGCAAGACTTTCAAGATAACCACCAACACCGTTGTAAGCCCGCGCACCTCCGACAAGTGGTTCAAGGCAAGCGTAAGCGGCGGCATTGTAACCGTGAGCGTGGACGGGAACACCGACGCCGCCAAACGCACGGGCATCCTCACGCTCGCCGCCCCCGACGGACAGTCGAAGAAGGTGGAAGTGGTGCAGCTCGGCACAGACCCGGGCTTCCTCGTGTCGGCCGACACAATTAAGGCAAAGGGCATCTACGCCGGCGTAGTTGTGAACATCACCGCCAACACCGACCTGAAATTCTCCGGCTCGGAATGGATAACCCCCAAGGACGCGACACCCGTTGCGGGAACAAAGAACTATGTGTTCATAGCCGGCAAAATGCAGCAGGGAACGCGCTACGGCACGCTGACAATCACTGCCGCCGACGACGCCTCAAAGGTGAAAAACCTGGTGGTTGAGCAGAATTTCGAGGGTTTCCCCACATTTATCGTCATGAGCGACCTGCACTTCGGCATGGGCGGCGCAAAGGACAGGGTGAGCAAGTGCCTGCAGACCATATACGAGAACACGAGCGACGTTGACGCACTCATACTCAACGGCGACCTAACCAACAGCGGCAACCTGGCACAGTATCAGGAAATGCTCTCGGTTATGAACGACCCGGAGATAGTTCCGGAATACGTGCAGCGTTACTACATTATGGGCAACCACGAATGGTACACCAGCGACGGGAACGGCTCGATGAACAACTACAACTCTCTGGGCGCGGAGCACAACAAATATTTCGACATCAAGGGCTACCCGTTCATCTACATAGGCCTTTCGGGCGGCAGCGAGGAGAATTACAGCGAAGCGAGCCTCCGGTTCCTCAGCGAGAGCCTTGAGGACGCCGCCCTGAAATATCCCGGCAAGCCCATCTTCGTATTCCAGCACATTCCGGCATTCGGCACGGTGCAGGGCTCGAACGATTACGACGGTGCTTGGGGCACGAAAAAAGTTTACGAAATCCTGAAGAACTATCCGCAGGTAATAGATTTCAGCGGACACACACATTTCTCCTCACGCTGCCCGCTGACTTTCCACCAAGGCACATTCACCAGCCTTAACGACGGCGGAAACCTCAACTGCTACGTGCAGAAGGGGATAGACGTTGACGGCGAAATGCCGGCAGGCACGGAAACCTTGTCGGAAGGCATGATTGTTACCGTTGAGGATGAGAACAACGTGGGCGTGAGGCGCATTGACGGCGCGCGCAACGAGGAGATTGGCGAACAGCTTAACTTTGCCGCGCCCTATGACGGCACAAATTTCGCCTACGCCAACTACAAAGGCAGCAAGCCCATATTCGAGAGTTCCGACATTACGGCCGAGCAGCTACAGCCCACACAGCGCAAGGTTACATTCCCGCAAGCCGTGATTGAGGAGGGAGACCCCAACAACGTGGTGCTTTACTACAGGGTTGAGATACTCGGCCCCGAGGACAAGGTGATAGCCTCCGCAAACCGTTGCTCGCGCTTCTATCTCGGCAGCGACATGCCCGAAAAGCTCGATGTGGTTGTGAACGACATCAAGGGCGACGGAATGATGCGCGTGCGCGTTACGGCGATAGACCCGTATGGCAACGAGAGCGAACCAATAGAGAGCGAGGAGTTCGAGCAGGGCGAATACCAGCCGGCAGAGGGCACGGAAGTTCCCAAGGCCGACTTGTTCGAGCTTTCGGTTGACGACCAGGGCAAGGGCTTCGACAAGTCGCCGATGGCCAACCCGGTGATAACTTCCGAGAACACTCCCGTGCCTTTCTACGACAGCGACTACAAGCTCACGGGCGCAAAGTTCAACCGCAACCGTTCGCAGTATTACGAAATAGACTACTCCACAAACGAAAAGATTAAGGACGCGCTCACCGGCAGCTTCACCATGGAGGCGTTCTTCCTGTGCAGCGAGGTTGACGGCGAGCCGCAGTCGCCAATGAGTTCGCAGCAGGGCAACGGCGGTCCCGGTTTCTGGATGGACGGCGGCGGAAAGTTCCACTTCTACGGCGGACATAACGGGCAGTGGTATGACCTTGTTTCCACAAAGAGCATACAGCCGGGCAAATACTACCACGCCGTGGCCACATACGACGGCTCGGTGATGAAGCTCTACCTCAACGGCTATCCCGCAGGCGAGCTTGCAACCGAAGAGCCTATCACCCTTCCCAACGAGGGTTCGCACTACCTTGTTGCCGGCGGCGATGTGGCGGCAGACCCGTCCACCATGTGCGACGCCCCGCTTAACGGCTATCTCCTGGTTTCGCGCCTCTATTCGCGCGCGATAACCCGCGACGAGGATTATGTGCTCTACAAGGACGTGATAAAGAACTTTGCCGAGCAGGGCGAGAGCGGAGAGATTGCCGACGAGGCTCCCGTTGCCGACCTGTTCAACATAGAGTTTGGCGAGAACGGCGCTGCCACCGACGTGTCTGAACATCAAATCCCCGTAACCGTGGGCCAGACAATCCCCGAGACATACTACAACGACACATACAAGCGCTGGGTGGCAAAGTTCCCCGGCAACGACACCCAGTGCTACTTCGGCGTGCCATACGCAAACAACGACGATATTCTCGAGGCAATGCTCACCGATTTCACGCTCGAAACACTTTGCGTTGTAAACAACGACAACCTTTCGGCGCTGCCCGCCGTGCTCAGCTCGCAGCAGACCGGCGGCGTGGGCATAGAGCCGGGAGAGGTCATACAGGGCTGGGGCTACTTCAGCGGCAGCTACGCAACGGCCTACGCTTATGA
>CAKRMO010000038.1 GCA_934364765.1 uncultured Bacteroidaceae bacterium
GTTGCCCTTGTCCTTGCCGCCGAGTATAAGCACCACAGGCGTTGTCATGCTGTCGAGCGCGTACCAGCAGGCATCCACGTTTGTGGCCTTTGAGTCGTTTACGTATTGCACGCCGCGCACCTTGGCAACCTTTTCTAGACGGTGCTCCACTCCGGGGAAGTCTGACAGGCTTTTGCGCAGGTCATCGTTGCTCACTCCCGCAAGTTTGGCGGTGATGCCCGCCGCAAGGGAGTTGTAGAGGTTGTGCTTGCCTGTGAGCGACAGCGACTCAAGCTCCATGTTGAACGGCGTGGGCTGCTCGATTATGTATTCGCCCTTTTCGGCGTATGCTATCGCGCCGTCTTTCTTTATGGCAGAGAACGGACACAGGCGGCTCTTGATGTCGTATTTCTTCAGCTCTTTGGCAATTACGGGTGAGTCCATCCAATATACAAAGGCATCGTCTTCGGTCTGGTTCTGTATCACGCGCATCTTGGCATCGGCGTAGTTTTGGAAATTGAAATCGTAGCGGTCGAGATGGTCGGGGGTGATGTTGAGCAGCACCGCAACGTTGGCGCGGAAGTCATACATATTGTCGAGCTGGAACGAAGACAGCTCTATGACGTAATACTCGAAGTTTTCCTCTGCCACCTGAAGCGCGAGGCTGCGCCCTATGTTGCCGGCAAGCCCCACGTTGTAGCCCGCCGACTTGAGTATGTGGTAAACAAGCGATGTGGTGGTGGTTTTGCCGTTGCTGCCGGTGATGCAAATCATCTTGGCGTTAGTGTAGCGTCCGGCAAGCTCTATTTCGGAGATTATGCTTATGCCCTTGGCTTCGATTTTCCTCACAATGGGGGCTTCTTTGGGTATTCCCGGACTTTTCACAACTTCTGCAGAGGAAAGTATAAGTTCCTCGTTGTGTTTGCCCTCATCGTATCTCAAACCGTAGCGTTCGAGCAATTGCTTGTATTTGGGCTTTATTGTCCCGGAGTCGGAAACATATACATCGTAACCCTTTTCCTGCGCCAGCACGGCGGCGCCCACGCCGCTTTCGCCGGCTCCCAATACGGACATTAGTTTTTTAGCAGCCATATATTGTTTGTTATAAGTCGTTTTATCTTATTTTGAGAGTGATGATTGTCAGTGCGGCGAGGAGCAGCGTTGCAATCCAGAACCTCACCGTTATTTTGCTTTCGTGGCTTGGGGCCTTGGGCCAGCCTTTCAGCAGGTAGCTGCATGAGGGGTCGAGCTGCGAGGGCAGCACGCGGAAGTTGTCGTGAATGGGTGTGCGCTTGAACAGGCGCTGCTTCACGCCGCGCCGCTTGCCCAGTTTGAAATATTCCACCTGCAGTATCACGCTAAGGCTCTCAACGAGAAAGACTCCGCAGAGAATGGGGAGCAGCAGCTCCTTGTGGATTATTATTGCGAACACGCCGATAATCCCGCCTATGGTTAGGCTGCCCGTGTCGCCCATGAAAATCTGGGCGGGATAGGCGTTATACCACAGGAAGCCTATGAGTGCGCCGACAAATGCCGAAGCGAAAATAACGAGTTCCTGCGACCCCGGCACGTACATTATGTTGAGGTATGAGGCAAACTGTATGTGGCTTGACACGTATGCCAGCAGTCCGAGGGCGACCCCAATGATGGCGGAGTTGCCCGCCGCCATTCCGTCCATGCCGTCATTGAGGTTTGCGCCGTTCGACACCGCCGTTATAACAAGCACGGTTACGATGACAAAAAGAATCCAGCCCGCCGCGCCCTTGTATTTTCCGCAGAACGACATGATGTTCGTGTAGCTGAGGTTGTTGTTCTTGAAAAACGGTATGGTGGTTATGGTTGACTTCACCGGCTCGCTTTTGTGCACGATTACCTCCGTGTTGTTGGCGCTGCGCTGCGTGGTGATGTTTTCGCGGATTACGGCATCGGGGCTGAGATAGAGCGTAAGTCCTATGGCAAGTCCCAGAACCACCTGTCCGATTATCTTGGCCTTGGCGTGAAGTCCGTCTTTGTTGTGCTTGAATATCTTTATGTAGTCATCGGCAAAGCCGAGAACGCCAAACCAAACCGTTGTGAGGAGCATCAGAAGCATATATATGTTTCTTAGTCTTCCGAGCAGCAGACACGGCACGAGAATGGAAATTATTATGATTATCCCGCCCATTGACGGCACGCCCTGCTTCTGCACTCCGAACGGGTCGATGCTTGCATCGCGCTGGGTTTCGCTTATGTTCTTGCGGCGCATATAGCTTATGAAGTGCTGCCCGAACCATGCGGAAACAAGCAAGGCTATTATAAATGCCAGCAGGGAGCGGAAGGAAATGTATGACCACATTCCCGAACCGGGAACGCCGAATTCTGACAGGAACCTGAACAGATAGTATAGCATATATCGTTACTTTGGGGTTATGGAAACTTTAGCCGCTTGGCTATTTTTCGGTCTCAAACACTTTTTTCACCTCCTCGCGGTCGTCAAAATGGTGTTTCACGCCTTTTATCTCTTGGTAGTCCTCGTGCCCTTTGCCGGCTATAAGGATTACATCGCCTTTTTCGGCAATCATGCAGGCTGCCTTTATGGCCTCGCGCCTGTCGGCAACGGTCAGCACCTTGCTTTTCTGGGCGGGCGAAAGTCCTGCGAGCATATCGTTGATAATCGCCTGCGGGTCTTCAAAGCGCGGGTTGTCGCTCGTTATCACCACGCGGTCGCTGCGGTTTGCAGCCTCGCACGCCATTATGGGGCGTTTGCCTTTGTCGCGGTTTCCGCCGGCGCCGCAAACGGTGATTACCTTGCTTGCGGTGCTGCGGCTTTCTTTCAGCACTTCGTGGATTGCCCCCAAAACGTTTATAAGTGCATCGGGAGTGTGGGCGTAGTCAACAATAGCCGTATATCCGCGAGGGGAACGGAAAGTCTCAAACCTTCCGGCAACGCTGTGGAGCTTGCTCAGTACGGTAAGTATTTCCATGGGCTGCTGTCCAAGCATTCTTGCCGCCCCGTAAACGGCAAGCAGATTGGAGACATTGAACTTGCCGACAAACGAGACGCTTATTTCATGCCCGTCGATTTCGAGCAGCATGCCCTCGAACGACATTTCCATAATCTTGGCGCGGAAGTCGGCCATGCTGCGCACAGAGTAGGTTTTCACCACGGCGGCGGTGTTCTGCACCATAACCATGCCGTTTTTGTCGTCGGCGTTGGTAATGGCGAAGGCTTTTTTGGGCAGACTGTCAAAAAAGGCTTTCTTTGCGTTGCGGTAGTTCTCGAAAGTCTTGTGATAGTCCAAATGGTCGCGGGTGAGGTTTGTGAAAATGCCGCCGGCAAAAGTAAGGCCGCCTATCCGCTTTTGCGCTATGCTGTGGCTGCTGCATTCCATAAAGGCGTATTGGCAGCCGCGCTCCACCATTTGCGAAAGAAGCCTGTTGAGCGTAACCGGGTCGGGGGTCGTCTGGTGGGCGGGAATGGCCTCTCCCTCTATGTAGTTGCATACGGTGGAGCACAGGCCGCACTTGTAGCCCATTTCCCTGAACATATTGTAGAGCAGGGTTGCTATGGTGGTTTTGCCGTTTGTGCCGGTAACCCCTACGAGCTTCATATGCTTGGAGGGATCGCCGTAGAATTGCGTGCAGACAGGCCCAACGGCATCTTCCGAGCTGTCAACCTTAACGAATGTTATCCCTTCGGGGCATTCGGCGGGAAACTCTTCGCACACCACGGCAACAGCCCCGTTCTCTATCGCGGCGGGAATGAATTTGTGCCCGTCAACCTGCGTGCCGCGTTCGGCTACAAACAGGCTGCCTTTGGTAATTTGGCGCGAGTCTATCTGAACGTCTGAAATGTCAATGTCGCAAGTGCCTTTTATTTCCTTGGGCTCTACCTTTTGCAATACATCCTGTAGTTTCATATCCTAATTCTTTTTGCTGTTTTCCTTTGTGGTTTCGGTGGCGGCGGGCTTGGGCAGCTTGTTGCTGTCGCCCGCGTTTTCGGGTTGCGGAGCTTCGGCTTTCGGCATTTCAGCCGCCTCTTCCTTTTCGCAGGCTTCGTCTCCGTGTTTCAGGGATATGCGTATGCGCATCCCTTTTCTGATGCGTGTGCCGGCGGGCAGGCTTTGTTCCGCCACCTTGCCCTTGCCTTCAACAGAAACTTTCATTCCGAGGCTTTCGAGCAGGAAAAGCGCATCGCGCAGCCCCATGTTTTTCACATCGGGAACAAGGCTTTTGTTTATTTTGCTGCCCGAAAGGATTATTTCGTTTGTGTCGGGGCGCACAACTCCCCATGTCTTGTTGCCGAGGTTGTTTGAGGAATATGGCACGTGGAGTTCGCTCAGCACGTTTTTCGCCGCAGTCATGTCGCCGTTGTGCACGAAAGGCAGTGGCGAACGGAGCGCATCGCGGGCGGACGACAAGTCTGTGTTTCTTTCACGCGCCATTACGCCTTCCGCAATCCTGCGGAACACAGGCCCGCAGTGTCCACCGCCCGAAGCGGGATAGGGTTTCTGAATGCAGACAATGCAGCTGTATTTGGGCGCGTTTGCGGGGAAGTACCCCACAAAGCTCACGAGATAGCTTGACGTTCTTCCGGCCTTTGTCCATATTTGCGCCGTGCCGGTTTTTCCCGACACGGGGAAATACTTCGACGAGGCCTTGTGTCCCGAACCTTTTGGCTGGGTTACAAGGCTGAGGCAATATTGTATGTCTTTCAGCGCAGTTGCCGAGCACATACGCTCGCGCACAACCTCGACCGGGTATTCCTTTATGAGCTCGCCGTTGCGCTTCTTGGCTTTTACAAATCGCGGGCGCAGCATTTTTCCGCCGTTGGCTATGCCGTTATAGAAGGCGAGCGTGCGTATTGGCGGGATTTGCGTTTCGTAGCCTATGCTCATCCATGCCAAGGCTGTTTTTGACCAGTTGCTGCGGTCTTTCTTGGGGCGGCGTATGTTGGGCTTTGCCCATCCGGGAATGCCTATGGGGTAGGGGTCGGCAATGCCAATGCGGTAAAGCCCGTTGACAAATTTTTCGGGCTGGTTGAAATAGTATTTGTCAATAAGTTCGCTCACGCCCACGTTCGAGGAATGCTTTATGCACTCCGCCGCGCTGATAACGCCGTAGCCGCCTTTGGTGTTCCACGATGCGTCCCTCATTTCGCGTCCGTGCATATTCACCCTTCCGCACCCGGTGTTCACCATGTCGCCCGGGTGAATGTAGCCGTCATCGAAAGCCACCATGAAAGAAGCAGTTTTGAATACCGAGCCGGGTTCCAGAAGGTTGCTTACGGCATAGTTTTTCGTTTCGCGGTATTGGCCGTCCTTGCAGCGTTCCATGTTGACAATCGCCTTTACGTCGCCGGTCTTTACTTCCATCAGCACAGCCATGCCGATAGGCGCGTCAATGCTCTTCAGTTGGTCAACGAGCGATTTCTCGGCAAGGTCCTGCATCCTCACGTCTATGGTTGACACTATGTCGTATCCGTCCTCCTGCGGGCGGTCGATTATGTTTATGTATTTGTTGAGCACCTTTTGGCGGTGGCTCACTCCCGGCTTTCCGCGAAGCACGGAGTCGTATGCAAGTTCCAGCCCGTAGCGTGCCGAATCCTTGCCGGCATACAGTGCGCCTATGGTGCGGCATGCCAGCGATCCGAACGGGTTTGTGCGCTGCTCGAACTTGTTGGTGTAAAAGCCGCCACGGTAGGACGGCTGGTTGAATATTGGCAGCTTGCGCACTTCCTGATACTTGGCGTAGGATATTCGCTTGGGGTATATCGGCCAGTTGTGCCTTTTGCTTTCCCAGCCTTTTATGAGGTTTTTGCGGAATTCCCTTGCCGACATGTCGGGGAATATCTTGTGAAGCCCGTCGCACATGCTGTCAAGCTTTTCATGGAACACGGAGTCCCTGCGGTGCTGTTCCTTTATGCGGCGCAGACTGTCTTTTTCCACAACCACAAAGTCCATTAGCAGCTTGAACTCCGGGAGCGAGGAGGCGAGAACTTCCCCGTCTGAGGAATAGATTGTTCCGCGCACCGGCTCTATCTCCACATTGCGTTTTATGAAACGCTTGCCCACCTCTTCCCAGTAGGAGTGTTCCACAAACATTATTTTCGCGGTCATGCCAAGTATGGCAAGGCCTGCAACCACAAGCAGCGCCGCCACGCAGAAATACCGCGTCATCACCTTTTTTTCCGGGAATTTGCTTTTCATTCTGCCGTGTCCACTTTTATTACGTATGGCGACGTTGTGGCTGTCTGCAGCGTTGTGTCGCCAATTGATTTCAGATGTTCCTCAATGCGGCTCTGGCGGCTTTTCTCGAGAAGCTCGCTCGAGCGTATTAGCGCGTTGTATTTTATGTCCTCCACTTCGCCCTTGAGCTTGTTAAGCTCCAGCAGCTCCTGCTGGCTCGAATATCCGTTGCCTATGTACAAAAGCATGCAGAAAGCCACAAGGGATATGAAGCCTATGTTTTTCCTTAGCACTTCGGCGGTGAGGAAGTTCCCGAATATGTAGCTCGTAAGTGTCCGCTTGTGCCGCTTTTCGGGGCGCGCCCCTCCCTTTGCCCCGGGGGTGTTGTTCCCGGTGCGGGTGGCCGCGCCCTGCGGTGCGTTCTGCTTTACTGTTTTTTCAGACTTGCCGGACATGATAGTTACAGTTTTTCCGCCACACGCAGCTTTGCGCTGCGGCTGCGCGGGTTTTCGGCTATTTCTGCGGCGGTGGGGACAATCACCTTGTTGTTCACGGCACGCACCGGGACGATGCGGTTGCCATAGAAGTCCTGCTCCACCTTTCCCTCCGCATTCCCGCTTTTCATGAAATTCTTCACCATGCGGTCCTCGAGCGAGTGGTATGTGAGCACAACGAGCCTTCCGCCTTTTGCAAGAAGCGATATTGCCGATTCGAGCATCTCGCGCAGTGCCGCCATTTCGTCGTTTATCTCTATGCGCAGGGCCTGGAAGGCGCACGCGAGTTCCTTTTTCTCCTTGTCCCTGCCCATGAACGGCTCGAGGGTATTCACAAACTCCGCCGTTGTCTCTATGGGCTTTGCCGCCCTGGCTTTCACTATGGCTGCGGCTATGCGGCGCGAGTTGCGCAGCTCGCCGTAGTTGTATAGCACCGAGGCGATGCGCTCCTCTTCGGCGGTGTTGAGGAATTGCGCCGCCGTGAGTTTGGCGCGACGGTTCATCCTCATGTCGAGCGGCGCGTCGGCGCGGAACGTGAACCCCCTTTCGGCGGCGTCGAAATGGTGGCTCGAAACCCCGAGGTCTGCCATTATGCCGTCGAGCTTCCCTATGCCGTAATAGTTCATCCAGTTTTCCAGATACCTGAAGTTGGAGAGAATGAACGTGAACCTGGCGTCGCGGGGCGCGTTGGCAATGGCGTCGCTGTCCTGGTCGAAGCCGAACAGCCGGGCTTCGGGCTTCATGCGCCTCAGTATCTCACGCGAGTGCCCGCCGCCGCCAAAGGTAACGTCAACGTAGTTGCCGCCGCCTATGTTCATCGCGTCAACGCTCTGCGCGAGCATCACGGGTATATGATATTTGGGTCTGTCCTCGTTCATTGCCGTGCTGCCATTAGGGTTTCCAGTTCCTTCGCGAAATCTTCGGCGGGAATGCGCTGCCGCTCCAGAAGCCGGGGCGACCATATCTCCACGGTGTCGTCCATGCCGAGGAAAACCACGTCCTGCCTTATTTCCGCCTTTGCGGCGTAGCGTTTGGGGATGAGAAACCTCCCCCCGCCGTCAAGCGTTACGGTTTCCACGCCGCACACAAATTCGCGCATTATCATCTGCTGGCGCGCGTTCCAGCGGCTCAGCCCGGCACGCAGGGTGTCGAGCTGCTCGTTCCACACGCTCCAAGGGTAGAGCACAAGGCACGGCTGGAAGGCGTCGCGCGAAAGCACGAGCTGCTCCTCGCCCGCAGCCGCAAGAACCTTGCGGAATGCGGCGGGGAAAAACACCCTTCCTTTGGTGTCGGCCTTAGCTTCTATGGTGCCGGTGAAACGCATTGTATTCCAATTGGTAAGATACTGTATGTTTACAATAGTCCTTCTTTAATTCGCCAAAGTTAGCAACTTTTCACCACTTTACCCCACTTTGCCCCACTTTTTATGAAAATAAATTTCAACAAAAACTTTTCCTTAGCGTGCAAACCGCCTAAAATGCAGGGATGTATAAAGTGAAACAAATGCCTCTCGCGGGTGGTGGGGAATTTTCAAACCGTGCTTGGCAGACGGTAGGGGATTGTTGCGGCAGTTCGTGGTGCGGTTTTGGCGGTGGCGTACAGGGCGTATGCAATACGCCCATACAAATCCCGCAATACAAAAAATAATTTCCTTTTTCAAAACTCCCCGAAAACTACATCGGATGTGGGAAAAACTATGTCCGATGTAGGAAAAATTATGTCTGATATAATTCAAACTA
>CAKRMO010000039.1 GCA_934364765.1 uncultured Bacteroidaceae bacterium
CCGATAGACGATGTGCTGTGGTATGACGACGACGTGCCGGGCAAGGTGCTCAACGAGCGCATACGCTTCGACGTGCTCTCGCAGCAGCCCGAGCTCATGACCAACGGACTCCGCGCCCTGCCCAACACAAACTATTATTACATATACGACGGCTACTGCGACGGAATACGCTTCACCGACGACACCCAGCTCACGCTCCTGGAGGTTTACGGGCTTGCCGGCAACCGCGCCTTCGAGCAGGACGAGCCTTTCTTCGAAGGCAACTACGATGTGATTTTCAAACTTCCGCGCGTGCCAAACAGCGGAACGTACGAGCTGCGCGTGGCAGTGGGCAACGGCGACAACTGCGGCATGATGCAGGTTTACGTGGGCTCCGACCGCAACAACCTGCCGGCAATAGGCCTGCCCGTGGACATGAGGTATAACGAGAACACCGAACGCATAGCCTTCTTCATAGACGGCGACGACAAGGAGGAGAACTTCCGCCTGGAGCGCAATATGCGCAACCACGACATCATGAAAGGCACAAACTGCTACGGCAGCGCAAGCTCGGCCGGCACAACGGGCGGGCGGAACGACGGCTTCGCGCTCCACAAGCTGCGCCACATACTGTATCGCGGATATGTGGACAAGGACAAGACATATTACGTGAGGTTCAAGACCATACTCAACAACCCCGCCGCACACCTTGACATAGACTATATGGAATGGTGTCCGAAGAACGTTTACGCAGGAGTTGAGGCGGAGGATTACTGGTAAGGCAGCAGCCACCGCAAAGAAACCGGAAACACGACAGACACATACAGCCCCCGCCGCCCTGCCATAAGGACGGCGGGGGCTGGGGCATCCGCCACTTCGCAAAGAAATTGCTAACTTTGCAAAAGCATTATAAGCAAACCCATGGCAATGCCCGATAGCGACACCACAGAAAAAATACGCCGGGGACTTTGTGAGGCAGAAATCACCACCGCACGATTTGCGCACGGCAGGAATGTGCTGACCCCGCCACGAAGGCCGTCGGCGTTGAGACGGTATGCGGAAAAGCTCTGCGACCCTACGGTCAAGGCCCTGCTGCTTGCCTCGCTCATGTCCCTTGTGCTGGGTTTTTACGGAAACGGCTGCGCCGGGACGGTGGGGATTGTTCTCACGGTGCTTCTTTATTTCGGGGTGATGCAGGACTTGGAGGATTTTGTAGCGCACCGCATCAGAAAGTCCCAAAAAGCGGGAGACGCATATACGGTCAAAGCCGTGAGGCACGGCAAGGTTTGCGAAATACCCCGCAGCGAAGTCGTTTCGGGCGAAATTGTAATCCTCGCACAAGGCGATGAAATTCCCGCAGACGGCATGCTGCTCGTGTCGCATTCGCTGCTTGTTGACGAATCTCCCGTTGCGGGAAAAACCTCCGTGAAGAAAAGCGCGGCGAAACCCTCCGGCGAAACCGAACGCGCCGGCTTGCTTTTCCGCGCCTCACAGGTTCTTGAAGGGGATGCCGTGATGCAGGTTACGGCTGTGGGGGACGAAACCAAGATTGCGGAAATGCAAAAAACGGCGCCCCTTTCCGTTTACGCCAGCACCCCTTTCGGCAAACAGCTCACACGCATCGTCTCCGTAACAAGCCGCGTGGTTTTGTATGTGTCCCTGGCCTCGTTTCTCCTGCTCACCGTCAAGGGGCTGCTAAAAGTGAACTATAGCGCAAGCAACTGCTGGCACGACATATCCGGCACGCTTGTGAACAATTTCATGATGAGCGTGGCCATGATTGTAATCTCACTTCCCAAAGGACTTCCAATGCTTCTTCCCGCCTGCGTTGCGCTTAACGCCCGCAAAATGCGGAAAGGCGGAATTTCCGTCAGAGACCCGCAGGCCTGCGAGGAACTTAGCGCGGTTACAATGGTTTGCACGGGGATTTCCGACTTCATAAGCCAAAACAGCCTTGTTGTGGCAGACATGAAATACTACGGCGCAAAGCGGGGCTTCTGCATCGGCGCGGCGGCAAACTCCACAGCCTTTCTTGTTGAGGACAGCAAATACATGGGAATTGGAAACGCGGCGGAATGCGCCATACTGCGCTGGATGAGAAAGGAAGGCGAAAGCTACGCCGACCTGCGCGAAAAGGCGGAAATCATAGACCGCATACCTTTTTCGGAGGAACGGAAATACATGGCGACCATAGCCGATGTGGAGGGTGAAAGATACCTCTTCGTGAAAGGCGCGCCCGAAACAGTGGAAAGCTTCTGCGACAACGCGGAACAGAAAGCCGACTTCGACAAACTGCTGAAATATTACCGCAGCAAGGCAATGCGCACCCTCGCCTTTGCCCGCAAGCGTCTGGAACACGGCGAAAGCGACGCTTCCGCAGCCTTGTCGGCGGGAGGTCTGAAATACACCGGAGTGGCTGTGATGCAGGATGCCGTGCGTCCTGACATCCCGGAAACCGCAGCGCAATGCCGCAAAGCGGGGATAAAGCTGAAGATTGTTACAGGCGAGAACGGCGAAACCGCACGCGAAATGGCGCGGCTGGCGGGCATCTGGACCGACACCGACAACGCGGAAAACGCCATCACAGGCGAGGAATTTGCGAGGCTTTCCGACGAGGAGGCCCTCCACAGAATACAGAAGATAAAGATCATAAGCCGCGCAAGGCCCTGCGACAAGCAAAGGTTTGTGCAGTTGCAGCGTAAACTCGGCGAGGTGGTGGCCGTTACGGGAAACAGCATAAACGATGTCCCCGCCTTCACGTTTGCCGATGCGGGCATAGCCTCAAGCAATGCGGAAGCGGCGGCAAAGGAGTCGGCGGGCATGACGCTCGGGGAAGACTCCCTTGCAACGGTCCTGTCGGCCGTGAAATGGGGAAGGGCAATGTACGAGAACATGAGGCGGCAAATGGTTTTCAGATACACCGCCAACGCCACCGTGCTCCTCACAGTGCTTCTTGGCGCGGTCATAGGCGCACTGACGCCGCTCACAGTCTCCCAAATGCTATGGATTGGCTTGATAATGGACTTCATAGCCCTTGTGGCGTTGCTCACACTGCCCCCGACAAACCGCATGATGAGGAAAAAGCCGCGCAAGCACACCGTTTATATAGCCACAAAGGCTGTGGTGCGCAGGGTGATGCTCACCTCACTGGCTTTTACGGCCATACTGCTGGCTATGCTGCGCATTGTGGAATGGCTCAACGCACAGCCCGGGCTCCTTCCCGCGCTGCAACTGAAAAACCTCTCCATGTTTTTCTCCGTTTTCGTGTTCCTGCAATTCTGGAACCTGCTTAACGTCCGCGCATGGGGAAGCCGCAATTTCGCGTTCCACAAGTTTTTCAAAAGCTACGGAATGCTGGCGGGGATGCTCCTGATACTCGCCGGGCAGGCGGTGCTTGTGGAGTTCGGCGGCTCGGCGTTCCGCACGTTCCACCTTAACTTCAGCGTATGGCTTGAGATGTTTTTCACAACATTCCTCGTGTATGCCGTTCCCGAAACGGTGTGCGCCGTCCGCCGCAGGACAAGGGCCGGGCATCCTAAAGGACTAATAACAAAATAAACCATTTATAAGATGAACGAATTGACCGGTATCAAAAACATAATCTTCGACTTCGGAGGCGTTATCGTTGACCTTGACCGCGAACGCTGCATCGAGGCGTTCGAAAGGCTTGGCGTGAACGTGCGCGACGCTTTGGGGCAATATGTGCAAAGCGGCGTGTTCTCGGGAATTGAAACCGGGGAAATAGGCACAGAGGAGTTTTGCGACGCGCTGCGCGGAATATCGGGCCGCACCGACGTTCACGACCGCAAGATAATCGACGCATGGAACGAGTTCCTCGTGGGAATACCGAGCGAGCGGCTGGAATGCCTCGCAAGCATCAGGGACAAGTTCCACCTGTTCATGCTCAGCAACACAAACAGAATTCACTGGACGCTCTCCACAAACGATTTCTTCCTGTATCGCGGGCGCACGGTGGACTTTTATTTCGAGAAGATTTTCCTTTCCTACAAACTGGGAATGGCAAAGCCCGACAGCAGGATATTCAAGCTCGCCATAAAGGAGTCGGGGGTGAAGCCCGAAGAAACCCTCTACATAGACGACAGCAAGGACAACTGCGAGGCAGCCGCAAAGGAAGGGCTGAAGACATTCCTTTCAAAAGGCGGCGGCGACTGGATGGAACTTTTCAACAACGCCCGTAACTGATGACTGTGCTGCATGAGGGCGGCCCCCACCCCGCAAAAGCCTCGGCGGCCGCCGTAGGATTCTTCGACGGCGTGCATTTCGGACACCGCTTCCTGCTCGAAAACGTAAAGGCTGTGGCCCGCGCAAACAATCTCGCCACAATGGCGGTTACGTTCGCCGATCACCCGCTTGCCGTGTTGCGCCCCGGAAGCCGGCCGCCGCTACTGTCAACAACGCCCGAACGCATTTCGCTCATCGGGCGGCAGGGGATTGATTTTTGCGCCATGCTGGATTTCACAAAGCCGTTCGCCGCGCTTTCCGCAGAGGACTTCATGCGCAGCTACCTTGTGGAACGCCTCAATGTGAAGGCGCTTGTCATGGGCTACGACCATTCCATCGGGCACGACAGCGACAGCTCGTTCGAGCACTACCGCACCATAGGCGCACGCCTTGGGATATGTGTTGTGAGGGCGGCAAAATACCTTCCGCCATCGGGCATGGAGATAAGCTCGTCGGCAATACGCGGCGCACTTCTCGCCGGAAAGGTGGAACAGGCCTCCGCAATGCTCGGCTACAGATACGCCCTTGCCGGGAAAGTCGTCGAAGGCCGCCACGTGGGCACAGGTCTCGGCTTCCCCACCGCCAACGTAGATGCCGCGCCGTCGGGCAAAACAATACCCAAGCAGGGCGTATATGCCGCCATATCCCATGTGGACGGCACTAAGTACGCCTCCGTGGTGAACATAGGCACGAGACCAACGCTCCACAACGGCAGCGACACAACGGTGGAGGCTTTTCTCGCAGGTTTCCACGGAAACATCTACGGCAGTGACATCAGCGTGGAGTTTGTGTCCCGCTTGCGCGACGAGGTATGCTTCCCGTCGCTCGAAGCCCTGCAAAGGCAGATTTCCGCCGACAGCGAGGCGGCAAACAGGGTTTTGGCGAAATTGCTGTAAGAGCTGATGCCCGCGACTTGTTCCAGGCGGTGGAATATAGGGAGTATGTATTTTATTGATTAAATGACTATTATATATATGTAGGGGCGTATGGCATACGCCCTGAATTGCGCGGATTTTGGCGGTGTTGCGTTACGGTTCATGCGATGGCATACAGGGCGTATGCAATACGCCCCTGCAATTTTCGCAAAACCAATACCGCGAAAACTACATCGGATGCAGGAAAAACTACATAGGACGTGGAAAAAATTATATCAGACATAATTCAAACTACATCAGACCTTTTTTTCGCAACTTGCAACGCCTTGTGAAGCAGATACTTACAAAGAATTTTGGAATAATGGCAATTTGTTGCTAATCAAAGGGTTATAAATTGCTGATGCTTTCGTACATTTGCGCAGCGCGGCACGTTTTTTACGCTTCGCAAAAATTTTTCCCATTTAGGGGTTGGGAAACGGGCTTCCCGCTTGTATTATCACTGAACAACGGTAAAAAAGACAATGAAAGAACTGACAGAACAACTTTTCAAGCGTCATTATCGCAGGATGTATCTTCTGGCCAAAGTGCTTCTGCGCGACAGCGACGCCGCAAAAGATGTTGTAAGCGATGTTTTTGCCGACGTATTGTACGGAAAGCCGGCTGTAAGGCCCGAAACTGCGGAAAGCCTCCTGCTTGTGTGCGTAAGGAACAGATGCCTTAACATACTGAACCGCGAAAAGGTGAGGGACAAAATCCAGAACCTTATGATGTGCGAGGCGGAATGCAGCGGGGAGCCGGCGGAAAGGCTTGCCGACAAGCTGGAACAGGTGAGAGACTGCATAGACAACAGCCTCACCCCGCAAACATCGCGGATAATCAAAATGCGCTACCGCCAAAAGATGACCTACGCCGAAATTGCCTCGGCACTTCATATAAGCGAGGCGGCGGTTTACAAACATCTCGCGCAAGGCATCAAACAACTCAAAAAACAATTCAACCCCTGAAGAAAATGGAAAAGACTGAGAAAATACTCGACATGATTGAGCATCCCGAACGTTACGGCGACGAGGAGTTCAAGGCAATGCTCAGCGACCCCGAAAGCCGCAAAATCTACAACACAATAGCCGAAACCGATGCGGCAATGAACATGGACGATGCAGACATCAACGTTGACGAGGAATGGGCAAAGTTCGCCGCCGCGCACCCCGAAGCCGCCCCCAAAAGGCGGTTCACATTCGGCGGCAAATGGGGCGTGATGAAAGCCGCAGCCGTATTCGCCGGCGTGGTGATGCTGTCGGGCGTGTCGTTCGCCGCATACCATTATGCAAAGTCCGCCCGCGAGACGGCGCAAGGCAACGCATCCCCCGCAACGGCAAACGTGCAGAAAGCGCAAGCCGAAGCCGCGCCCGACACAATATCCGCCAAAGCCCCAAAGCCCGCAGTGCAAAAAACGTTCATCAACATAACGCTCGAAAAAATGCTCACGGAAATGGCGGCATACTACGACGTGAAAGTGGCGTTCAAGAGCGGGAGCGCAAAGAGGCTCCGCCTGTACTACGACTGGGACAGCCGCAAGAGCATGGCTGAAGTGGTGAAGGACTTGAACCAGTTCGAGAACGTAACGCTCACCCTCGACAAAGGCACGCTAACCGTAGAATGACCGCAATCATGAAACGCTTTTTCTACATCATGCTCCTGCTTGCCGCAGTGCAGGCAGCCGGGGCGCAGCGCATATCGCGCAACTATCAGAAGCAGTCAATGGCCGACGTGCTTATAGACCTCGCAAAAGCCACAAACGCCTACAAGATAAGCTTCATATACAACGAGCTTGAGGACTACACCGTAACCAAGCAGATAACCGGCAAAACCATACCCGAAGCCGTTAGCGAGGTCGTGGGCTTCTATCCCATGACAATCACAACGGGCGACAGCCTCATCACTGTGGAATGTGTGGACAAATCCAACCGCAAACTTTCCGGGCGCATCGTTGACGAAAAGGGCGAACCCGTAGTGTATGCCAACGTTCAGCTTCTCAGCCCCGCCGACTCGGCATTCATCACAGGCGGCGTGAGCAACGAGAACGGCGACTTCGTAATTCCGTGCGCCGCCGGTGAGGTGGTAGCAAAATTCTCCTGCATAGGCTACGACGGACTGTGCGTTGCAACCCCTGTGAAAAAGGTGGGAAACATCACGATGCACCCCAAAAGCTACACCATAAACGGCGTGGTGGTGAAAGGCTCCGCGCCAAAATACAAGATGACGCAGGGCGGAATGAGCGTGAACGTGGAAAACTCGCTGCTTAGCATGGCGGGGACTGCGGGAAACGTGCTTGCCGAACTGCCAAGGGTTAAGGTTGACGCCAAAGGCGACGTGAGCGTTTTTGCAAAAGGCACGCCCGAAATTTACATCAACAACCGCCTTGTGAGGGACAACAAAGAACTGACGCAACTCAAATCAACCGACATCAGGAGCGTGGACATTATAACCAGCCCGGGGGCGAAATACAACGCCGAAGCCAAGTCGGTGATAAAAATCAACACCAAGCCGATAAAGGGCGAGGGATTTTCCGCCCGCGCCGAAGCCTACACAATGTTCAACCCCGCATGGAACGGATACGGACAGATTGACACCAGATACAGAAAGAACGGCCTTGAAATCTTCAACACATTCTATGCCGACAGAAACGTTTCGTATGAGGACAACCGCCTTACCTACGAAATGAACACCGACAGGCGCAAAACGTTCATAGACCACAGCCTGAACACAATATTCAAAAGCGCGGCGATAAACGAGAAAGTGGGCTTCAACTACGAGATAAGCCCCGGCAATTCCTTTGGCGCATACTATTCGCTGCGAAAATCGCTTCACGGAAAGGGCGTGGGGAAAAACAACCTCATGAAGATTTTCCGCGACGGGCAGCCTGACGGAACGATTAACAACAACGCGCTGATTTGCACAGGCAACGGGCCCACCCACGAGGCAAGCTCGTACTACATGGGCAAAGCCGGGAAACTCGACATCAACGTAAACGCCACCTATATCTGGCGCAAGTCCGGCAGGAACGATTTGTGGAAAGAGGAGTCCGAGACATACGAAAACCGCGAGGTGCACACCGGCAACTCCAACCACAGCAACATGACGGCGGGAAAGGTTGTGCTGGGCTGTCCCGTGGGCAAAGGGACGCTGAACGCAGGCACAGAGGCAACGCTTACAAACAC
>CAKRMO010000040.1 GCA_934364765.1 uncultured Bacteroidaceae bacterium
CGCCCTCCACTTCCTGATTGTACCACTGCGGGAAAGTGTCGTTGTCGCCGTTGCAAAAGATAATGGGGTTGCCCTTGTCGGGAAGGGTGAGAAGATAGTTGGCCCCGAAGTCGCGGCACATATAACGGCCCGAACGGTCGTGGTCGTCCCATGTCTGAGATGCCATCTGCACCGGGACAAGCAGGCACACGAGCGAGGCGAGCGCCGCAACGCCCGCGCCGCTCAGCTTGAGCTTCTTCAAGCCCTCTATTATGCCGAGAACGCCAAAGCCAATCCATATCGCGAAAGCGTAGAACGAGCCGGCGTAAGCGTAGTCGCGCTCACGGGGCTGCGTGGGCGTCTGGTTAAGATAGACAACAATTGCGATACCCGTCATGAAGAAAAGGAAGAACACCACCCAGAACTGGCGGATTCCCCTCTTGCCCCTGTAAGCCTGGAAGAACAGGCCGATGAGACCGAGTATAAGCGGCAGGCAATAGAACACGTTGTGTCCCTTGTTCTGTTTAAGCGTGTCGGGAAGCAGACTCTGGTCGCCAAGGCGCGCGTTGTCAAGAAAACTGATGCCCGTAATCCAGTTGCCGTGGTCTTTCTCGCCCATGCTCTGAATATCATTTTGACGGCCGGCGAAGTTCCACATGAAATAACGCCAGTACATGAAGTTCAGCTGGTATGAAAGGAAGAACTTGAGGTTCTCCAGCTGCGTGGGCATCTTTACGGAAGTAACTCTGCCTGTAGGATCGTCGTAAGGTATCTGACGTCCTTCAACTCCCCCCATCCAACTTTCGTATGCCTTGGCATGGTCGCTCGAGTACATACGCGGGAACAGCATATTCTGGGCAAATACGTATTCGTTGTTGTGTCCCACAACTTCGTATGAGTCTTTTTCGTCCTTGCTAGTCTTGTCCTTGCGGCTGTAAATTGGCTTGCCCTCCTTGTATTTCCAGGTGAGCATTCCGTTGCCGGCATTCTGGTAGGCGGGCTGCGAAGTGTAAGCCTGTCCGTAGAACAAGGGGCGCGAGCCGTATTGCTCACGGTTGAGGTAGCTTCCGAGGGTGAATATGTCTTCGGGCGAATTCTGGTCCATGGGCGGGTTTGCCACCGAGCGTATCACTATTATCGCAAACGAGGAATAGCCTATCATAAGCATTAGCAGGCAAAGCAGCGAAGTGTTCACAATTCTCGATGAAACCAGGAAATTTGTCTTCTTTCCTTTGCGCTTCAGCACATAGAACAACACCGCCAGAACTATCACGCCAATCACAACGCTCATAACGCCGTCGCCATAGAAAGGTATGCCAAGCAAACCCACGGAAAGCGTGGCTGATATGGCTATTGCCTTGCGGCTCTTGTCGCGCTGGCTCTCAAATATCGCCCAGATGATGCACGCCACAAGAATTACGAGATACACAACCGTGCCGGTGTTGAAGCCGAAGCCGAGACCGTTCACGAACAAAAGCTCGAACCAGCCGCCCACTTTCACGATGCCCGGCACAACGCCGTAAAGCACAGCCGCCACAATGACGAACGAAACCAGCAGCGCGAGAAGCGAGCCTTTCGCGCCGAGGTCGGGCTTGTGCTTGTAAACGTAAACAAGCACGATGGCGGGGATGCAAAGCAGGTTCAAAAGGTGCACGCCTATGCTCAAACCAACGATGAAAGCTATCAAAACGAGCCAGCGGTCGCTGTGCGCGTCATCGGCGCGGTTCTCCCATTTCAGGATGAGCCAGAACACCAAGGCAGTGCACATTGACGAATATGCGTAAACCTCTCCCTCAACGGCGCTGAACCAGAATGTGTCGCTGAACGTATAGGCCAAAGCCCCCACAAGCCCCGCGCCCATTATCTCTATCGTCTGAGCAAGGGTGGGGTTTGCGTCATCCTTCACAATGAGCTTGCGCGAAAGGTCGGTGATTGTCCAGAACAGGAACAATATGCACGCCGCGCTCAAAAGGGCGGACATTATGTTGACCATCATCGCAACATGGCTCACGTCCTTTGCAAACTGCGAGAACAGGTTTGCTGTAATCATGAAAACAGGTGCTCCGGGCGGATGGCCCACCTCAAGCTTGAATGCCGAGGAGATGAACTCCGGGCAGTCCCAATAACTTGCGCTCGGCTCAATGGTCGAGCAATAGACAAATGCCGCAATGGCAAACGCTATCCAACCCAATAGGTTGTTGACTGTCTTGTAGCGCATTGATTCTTCAGTTTATTTTGTTTTGTTGTTTATTCGCCGCATTTTCCCTGCCAACGGCACGCGTTGGCACACATTCGTGCAAAATTATAAATTAATCTCAAATTCGCCAAAGCCACAGCCACTTTTATAACGTGAGACCGGGATAAAAGCTCACGAAAGCCAATGGGGCTGTTTTGTATCGGACATAAGAAAAACTATGTCCTATGCAGGAAAAATTATGTCTGATATAATTCAAGCTACATCAGACCTTTTTTTGACGCTTGCAAACATCTGAAAAACAAATCGTTACAAAAAGCGTTCAAAATGTGGTTATTGTTTTGAAATCCAGCAGGTTACGCATTTTTGGCTGCAATCGCAATCCCACAAGTGTTTCCACTGCCTCCAAGTTAAAGTTGCGAGAACGGAATGAAAGTGCGCATACAGTCTGAATGAGGGGCGATGAACTTTTCCAGCCACACCATGTCCCACCAGCGCGAGAACTTGTAGCCGCACTTGTGGAAGTGGGCCACAAGCACAAAGCCTTCTTTCTCGTGAAAGCGTACACTGCCGTTGTCGTGAAGCTCATCCTCGGTGTCGGAATATGTTACACAGGCGTAAATGTTAGTTACATTCTGCCTTTTTAGTATTTCCTCAAGCCCGGCATACAAAGTCCCGCCTATGCGCCGCCCATGAAAATTCACGTCAACATAAACCGACAACTCCACCGCCCAGTCGTATGCCGCCCTCTCCTTGAACGCCCCGGCGTAAGCATAACCCAGCACCATGCCGTCGCTCTCCGCAACCAAATATGGGTAGCATTCCAAAGTTTTGGCAATTCTGGAACGGAATTCCGCAACACTCGGCACGTCATATTCAAACGTTATGGAAGTGTTTTCCACATATGGCGCATATATCTCCAAAAGTCTCGGCGCGTCATCGGGCTTTGCCGTCCTTACAGTTATTTTCCCAGATTTCATCGGTATTTACAGTCCAAAAAATCCCTTAATCACGAACCACACAACAGGCACAAGCAGCGCGGGAAGCAGGTTCAGCGTCTTGCAGTCCTTCAGTTCGAGAAGCGAAAGCCCCGAAGCGGTAATCATAAGCCCGCCGATTATAAGCAGCTCCGCCATGAGGGCGTTGCTTATGGCTGTGCTCGAAACCATAGCCACGGCGTAAAACATACCCTGCCACAGAAAAAGCACCGGCGCGGCAAGTATCATCCCAATTCCGTATGTGGAGGCGAACACGGTGGAACTCACGAGGTCGAGCGTGGAATTTGTGAAAAGGAAAGTGTTGTCGCCCTTCAACGCGCTTATCACAGGGCCGAGCATCGACAAAGGGCCGATGCAATAAAGAAGTATTGCCGTTGAAAGCCCTTCGGCAAGATTCTTCGATGAATTCCCGGATTTTGAACGTTTGCTGACCAAACGCCTGAAACGTCCGTCTATGTCAAAAGCCGTTCCCACCACTCCGCCTATGGCGAGGGATATGATGAAAAGCACAGGATATTCACTTTCGGCAAAATGCGATATGGTGGCGTTCAGGCCTATTGCCAGACTTGCGAGACCGAGTGCGGTGTAGAGCGCGCGCTTGTACTTTTCTTTTATACCCCTGTGGAGCAACGCACCCGCCAATGTGCCCGCAACTATACAGGCGGCGTTCACTATTGTTCCTGTCATGCCTTTCCGACAATATGCAAATCGCAATATTTTCTGCTAAAACAACTTGTTTTTCCTGTTTTCATCGCAGTTTTGCCGGCTTTTCCACGCGAATTACGGCTTGTGCCGCAATAGAAGGTTCGTCTTTGCACGTTACCGTCAGCACGGCGTTGCCGCTTTTTGAGGTGGAGCGCACCAAAACCACCATTTCACCGTGGAAAAGGCGCATCTGCGGTTTCTCAAAAGGTTCGAGCGATGAGGCGTCGCCGTTGCAGGCTGCCTGATATTTCGCGCCCTTCACCGAGAACTGCAACTCGTTGTCGGCATCGGGGCATTCGTTACCGTCGGCATCAAGCATCCTCACCGTTACAAACGATATGTCATCGCCGTCAGCCTTTATCACGTTTCGATCGGGCGTAAGTTCGAGCTTGGCGGGCTTTCCTGCGGTGCACACAACCTTTTCCGCCGCACGGTTTCCAGCCGCATCGTATGCCACAACCTTAATCTCGCCCGGTTCGTACTTTACATCCATCCACTTGATGCGGTTTGCGCCAAAGAGCTTTGTCGGATCTTTTTTCACCCTTCCCATACTCTTTCCGTTCACAAACAGTTCGGCTTCGGGAAAGCTTGTGTAGCACATCACGGGTACTGTCCTGCCCTCCATGCCGTGCCATGTCCAATGGGGAAGGACGTGCAGGGTTTTGTCACCGGTATTCCAGCGGCTGCGGTAGAAATAAAACCTGTCCTTGGGCAGACCCGCGAGGTCCACTATGCCGAAATAGCTGCTGCGAGACGGCCACATGTTGCTGTATGGGTAGTTCTCGCCGAGATAGTCGAAGCCCGTCCAAACAAACTCGCCGATAATCCACGGTTTTCTGTCCTGATACCAAGCGTCGTAATCAGGAATGTTGCTCCACCAGGCACTGTAAAGGTCGTAGCTCGAAACCTGCCGGTCGGGATTTGTGCTGCCGTTTGTAGTGTGTATTGCCGGGAAATGGTAAACACCGCGACTGCTAAGCGTCGAAGCCGTTTCGCTTGCCACCAGGAAGCCTTGTGGAAGTGAATCTATATAGGTTTCGTAGCACCGCGTATTGTAGTTGAAGCCGGGGATGTCGAGCTGCCCGAAATATCCGCTGCGTGTCGCCCCCGCCACGTTATCAACTCCCGCCGTAACGGGACGTGTGGGATCGAGCCTGTGGAGCAGGCCAACAAGCCTGCGGCACGCATCCGCGCCCTCCTTAGTCTTTTGGTCGGGTATCTCGTTGCCGATGCTCCACATCACTATTGAGGGATGGTTTCTGTGGTTGTAGTATTCGTTCGTCAGGTCTTTTTCCGCCCACTCGTTGAAAAAGCGGCTGTAGGCGTTGGCTGTCTTTCCCGTCATCCAACTGTCGAACGATTCCGCCATTACCAGCATTCCCAAGGAGTCGCAAAGGTCCATCATCATAGCCGACGGCATATTGTGCGAGGTTCGTATGGCGTCGCAGCCCATGTCCTTCATTATTTTTATCTGACGCGCTATCGCCGCCTCGTTCACTGCCGCGCCGAGCGGCCCAAGGTCGTGGTGCAGACACACACCCTTGAATTTCCGCGTCTTTCCGTTTAACTGGAAACCCTTTTCCTTTGTGAACGAAATGCTTCTTATTCCGAAGCGCGTCAGGTTTTCGTCAACCGCCTTGCCATTCTTTATAAGGCGCGTGCGGAGTGTGTAAAGATTTGGCGTTTCGGGCGACCACAACGCGGGACTGCCAATTTTCAGGCTTGCCTTCAGTTTTCCGCCGGCGAAATCTCCCTTTCCGGTTGCGGCTTCCTTTCCGTCCCGCGACAGCACAGCGATTTCGGCTTTCAGTCCTTCGGAGCTTCCGTCTCTCAAAGCCAAATCAACGCTGACCGTTGCCGATTTTCCGGAAACCTCGGGCGTTGTTACCCAAACGCCCCACGTGTCGATAGCATCGTCGCCCGAAAGTATAAGCTTCACAGGGCGGTAAATTCCTCCGCCGGGATACCAGCGGCTGCTCAAGCCGGGATTGTTCAGCTTTACCACAAGCGAATTTTCGCCGCCTTTCAAAAACGGCGTGGCATCGATGCGGAAAGCATTATATCCGTTAGCCCACTTCCCGGCAAGCTTTCCGTTCACATACACTTCGGGCTCCGCCATTGCGCCATCAAAGAGCAATTCGGCATGAGTGTAAGGGCGGGGGACCTTGAACTTGGTGCGGTATTCCCCCTTCCCCGGCCAGGGCAAAGCCCCCGTGTTGCCGGTGGATTCATGCACCACATTCTTGCCGTCCACAACGCTCTCGCTTTTCCACACGTCGTTGTTTCTGTCAAACTTTCCCGATATGGCCCAGTCGTGGGGCAGTGTTACGGCGCGGAACGGCGCACCGTCCTTTGAGAAAGTCCAGCCGTCGCGCATGGTGATGGTCTTGTGGGTTTGCGCCTGTGCCATTGCGGCGAAAGCCATTGCGCAGAGCGTTGCCGCCAAAAAACGATTATTTTTTTCCATAACAAAAAACTTATTGCTGTTGCGCCTCTTCGGCGGGTATTATGCGGAAAAGCTTGTCGCTTTTCCTGATTTTAACTTCCACGGGCAGGGAAACGTGCCAGCCTTTCTCCGCCGTCTCCACCGGGTTCATGTCATAGCGTATCTCTGAAGCGTTGAAATAAACCGCACCTGTGGTTGGACCGGTAACAAGCAGCTTGTCGCCCTTGTGAATTTCGACCGCCTCAATGACAAACTCGCCCACTCCGAGGTTGGAATAGTATTTCACGCCCTTGCCGGCATAAACTTTCCGCTCTGTGGCAAGACTCCCGTATTTCTCGTTCCATTCCCCGAGCCGCCGCCCCAAATAGTAGCCGTCCCAAAAGCCACGGTTGAACACCGTTGCCAGACGTCCGTCCCATTCGTCCTTCTTCTTTTCGGTGAAAGTGCCGTCAACAATAGCCTGCAAAGCCTCCTTGTAGCATTTCACCACTGTAAGCACATATTCCGGGCCGCGTGCGCGCCCCTCAATCTTGAACACCCTTACACCGGCATCCACCATACGGTCGAGAAAGCGTATTGTCTTCAAGTCCTTGGGCGACATTATATATTTGTTGTCTATGTCCAGCTCCGTGCCGGTTTCGCGGTCGCGCACGGTGTAGCCGCGCCGGCACACCTGAAGGCACTGCCCGCGGTTTGCGCTGCGGTTAAGGTTGTCGAGGCTCATGTAGCATTTTCCGCTGACCGCCATGCACAACGCGCCGTGGCAGAACATTTCTATCCTCACCCGCTCCCCCTTGGGCCCGCATATATTCCGGTTTTGAATGTCCGAGTATATGCGCTTCACCTTGTCAAGGCTCAGCTCCCTTGCAAGCACCGCCACATCGGCAAACTGCGAGTAAAATCGCAGGGCTTCGGTGTTGCTTATATTAAGTTGCGTGGAAAGGTGCACCTCCATGCCCTTTTCGCGGCAATACATTATGACGGCGATGTCGGAGGCTATAATCGCGCTTATCCCGGCTTCGCACGCGGCATCCACGATCTCGTGCATCTGCTGCATATCATCGTCATAAATTATTGTGTTCACCGTGAGGTAGCTTTTCACTCCGCGCTCGCGGCACAGCGACGCAATTTCCCTCAGGTCGGAAATGTCGAAATGGTTGGCGGAGTGCGAGCGCATATTCAGCGTGCCCACGCCAAAGTAAACCGAACCCGCGCCCGCCTGAAAAGCCGCGAAAAGCGACTCACGCGAGCCTACAGGCGCCATTATTTCAAATTCTTCAATTTTCATCGTGCAATATTTCGTGAGCGGGTTCTGCCGAAGCCGCAGTTTTCCTGTTGTATATCCTTATGAGCAACGCGGCAATCACGGCTGCCGCCACCGCTATAGCCACGGCATTCACCGTTCCGCCCACAAGCAGCGAGAACGTGGCGTTCTTCGAAGCGCACAGTGCCACGACCACGCAAAGCGAATTGTTCACCACATGGCAAACCACAGAGGGCAAGATGCTTCCCGTGCGCACATACAGCCACCCGAGCAATATGCCTATTACGAAAGCCGCAGGAATCTGTGCCGGATTGAAATGCACCAAGCCGAACACGAGCGCGGTTACAGGCACGGCAACCACCGCCTTCACCTTACTCTCGAGCAACGAACCGAGGAATGCGCGGCGGAACACCAATTCCTCGGCCACAGGTCCTGCCACCGCAAGGCAGAATATGCCGAGCGGATTGTGCATCAGCGAGTCCATGCTTCCGCCAAGGCTGTCGCTCAAGTCAAGAAGCTCCTCAACATAGCTCATCGGCACAAGAGCAAGGACAAGTATCACCACCGCCAGCGGCAAAACCGTATTGCGGCGCACAAGTCCCGCCTGGGGCGACAGCAGCCGCCAACTGTAAAGCGCACCTATTGTCAGCGCATAGATGG
>CAKRMO010000041.1 GCA_934364765.1 uncultured Bacteroidaceae bacterium
GTATTCTCACGTTGGCAAACAGCCCTATGCGTGCGTCTTCGCGGTTGAACACCACCACCTTGTTCTGCTCCGTGCGCCCGAACAGCTGCTCGCGGCTGCGCTTGCTCGTGCCCTCTATCAGTATGTTGAACGTCCTGCCTATGCACTTTTGGTTGTTTTCGAGCGAGAGCGTGTTCTGCAAGGCTATAAGTTCGTTAAGGCGGCGTATCTTCACATCCTCTGGCACATCGTCCTCAAAGTGCTTGGCGGCATACGTGCCGGGGCGTTCGCTGTATTTGAACATGAACGAGGAGTCGTAGCCGCATTCCTTCATGAGGCTCAGCGACAGGGCGTGGTCTTCCTCCGTCTCTGTGCAGTAGCCGCAGAATATGTCGGTTGAAAGTCCGCAGTCGGGCACAATGCGGCGTATCGCGTCCACGCGCGACATATACCATTCGCGGGTGTACTTGCGGTTCATCAGCTTCAGTATGCGGTCGCTTCCGCTTTGCACCGGCAGGTGTATGTGGCGGCACACGTTTGGCTCTTCGGCAATCACGCGCAGCGTGTCGTCGCTCATGTCCTTGGGGTGGGACGTGGTGAAGCGTATCCACATTTGCGGCACTTCCCTCGCCACCATCCTCAAGAGTTCGGGGAAGCCTGTTGTTTCCCCATTTTCGGGCGTGAACGAATATGAGTTCACATTCTGCCCCAGCAGGGTAACTTCCTTGTATCCGCGCCTTTCAAGATCCTTCACCTCGTTTATTATGCTTTG
Organism: uncultured Bacteroidaceae bacterium; assembly: GCA_934364765.1. GTDB lineage: Bacteria > Bacteroidota > Bacteroidia > Bacteroidales > Bacteroidaceae > UBA6398. The sequence goes on from CAKRMO010000041.1 coordinate 752, forward strand.
CGGGTCGCGCGAGCGTTCCCTTCCCCTCACGTATGGCACAATGCAGTAGTGGCAGAAGTTGTTGCAGCCGCGCGTAATGCTCACGAAGCCCGATATGCGGTTTCCGCATATGCGTTCGGGGATTATGTCGGAGTAAGTCTCCACGGTCGAAAGCTCAACATCCATCGCCTTGTTGCCGTTTTCGGCCTCGGCGGTGAGCTGCGGCAGCATCTGGTATGAGTCCGGCCCTGCAACAAGGTCGGCGTGGTGGTTTTCGAGCAGGTCGTCCTTTGTGCGCTCCGCCATGCAGCCCAGCACGCCTATAATCAGCTTGCCGTGCTTTGCCTTCTTCATGGCGTTGAGGGCGTTGAGGCGGTTGTATATCTTCTGCTCCGCGTTGTCGCGCACGGAACAGGTGTTGAGGAACACCGCATCGGCGTCCTTGATTTCCCCCACCGTGTCGTAGCCCGCCGTCTTCATTACCGAGGCAACCACTTCGCTGTCGGCCACGTTCATCTGGCAGCCGTAGGTCTCTATGTAAAGCTTCTTCATTTCCTGTTTGTTTTCGTGCGCAAAGTTACGAAATAAAAGCCATCCGCATTTTCACTTCCTTGCCGAGGCGAAGAGCGTCAGCGGTATTCTGGCGAGGAAAATTGACGGCTTGGCGGTTTCGTGGCATGAGTAGTATGTTGTCCACATTTCGTCTCCCACTTTGAGGAACGAGGGATATGAGTTGTCGTCAAGCGAGGGCAGTATCAGCGTCTCGTGAAAGTCGCCGTCCGCATTGCCGCAGTATATCATTGTCTTGGGGCGTGAGGGGATGTGTGTCTCGCGTCCGCCGAGCAGCGTCCTGCCGTCGGGGAACACATAGGCATCCGGCCCTCCGCAGAAGAAGCCCAGCTCTTTCTGCTTCCAGTCGGTGTATGGCGGCATTGAGGAGAGCAGCATCGCGGAACGGTTTCCGCTTTCGCGGCGCACGAACAGCAGCACTTTGTCGTCGGCGGTGAAACGCACTGTTGTCTCGTTGGGGTAGCCCGCAATGTCGAAAGTTTTCACCACCTTGTATTCCAGTCCGTCCTTGGTGGTGAGAAGCTCCAGTTTGTTCTGGTCTCCCGCCTTGAAATAGCTCACTCCGTAGCCTGTGCCCTTGTGCCATGTAACGCGCCACAGCCATGCGAAATCCTGCGCCGCCGACGATGAAACCTTCACCTGTTTTGGCGCGGAGAATTTCCTGCCGTTTTTCGAGAACGCGGCGAGCGTGCCTGTGGATTCCAGCTTTTGGTTTTTGTAGAGCGAGCAGCCCATGAGCACCATCAGCTCCCCTTTTGGCGTGACGGAGAGCTTGGGGTCGCGCAGGTCGAAGCCCGCCTTTGCTATTACGGCGGCGGTTTCCCATTTGCCGCCGTCGGGCGAGGATATTATGTGTATTCTGCCGTCGGCTTCCCCTTTTTCGTTGAATATGTGGCTGAACCCCTCGCGGAAGGCGCAGTAGTATGTGCCTTTGTATTCAATGAGCGACGTGAAGGCGCAGTGTGTGGAGCCGTCGCCCCAGATGCGCTGCAGGTTGTAGCAGATGTTCTGTGCGCAAACGGCAGGCGTGATTAGCGCAAAAAACGCCGAAAGTAGCAATGTCTTGGTTTTCATCATGACGTGGATTGTTGAATGGGGCAAAATTATGAAAAATTGCGCTGGAAAAGGAAAATAATCGCTACTATTGCAGTGGCAAAATACATATTAATATGAGCGACAGTCATCCTTTGGAGCAATTTGCATATTGTCCGCGCTGCGGAAGCGCGGATTTCACGGCCAGCGGCCCGCGTTCGAAACGCTGCGGGCATTGCGGCTTTGTCTATTACCTTAATGCGAGCGCCGCCACTGCGGCTTTCATCGTGAACCGCCGCAATGAAGTGCTTGTGAGCCGCCGTGCCTTTGAGCCGGCAAAAGGCACGCTCGACCTTCCCGGAGGCTTTGTTGACCCCGGCGAGTCGATTGACCGGGGTATGCGCCGCGAAATTTTTGAGGAGACTGGATGCCACGTGGCGGAAATGCGCTGGCTTTTCTCCCTGCCCAACAGCTACAGCTTTTCGGGCTTTGAAGTGCCCACCGCCGACAGTTTCTTTCTGTGCCGCCTTGCCGAGGGTGAAAAACCTGTGGCTTGCGATGACGCGGCGGCTTTGGAGTGGGTTGCCATTAACGCCTTGTGCCCTGCGGACTTCGGGCTTGACTCCATAAGAAAGGCTGTGGGGATATTTGCAAGCCATTCCCATTTGCAGGTTTTGCCGTTGCCGCTGCGCCGTGGCTTTGAGTAATCCGGTTTTCATAAAGTGCAGGTTTCCAGGCGGAAGCCCTGTTAATTAATGCCCAATATAACGATTTGTTTTCCAGACGTTTGCAACGGCGAAAAAAAGGTCTGATGTAGTTTGAATTATGTCTGATATAATTTCTCCTACATAGGACATCGTTTTTCCTGCATCAAATATAATTTTCCCGGCTTGGGTTTCGCGCCATTTGTGGAGGTGTATGGCATACGCCCTATATGCAACCGCACGAGCCGCATTGCACAAACAAAACAAGCCTTGCGGCAAGATGGAAAAACCACGCAACCAGGTTCAAATTTTATAAGCGTCTTATCCCTGACTCTTGTATCTTGGGCATGGCTTTGCATTGTCATAAAGCGTTATTTCATAAATTAAAAGCGTCTCTTTTATTCGCTATCAAAGAATTTTCCATACTTTTGCAACCCAAAGAAACAAGCAAAGAGGAAAATAATGCAGAAAAATCTCGTAATCGTCGAATCTCCGGCAAAGGCCAAGACAATACAGCGCTATCTTGGCGAAGACTACAAGGTGATGCCGTCGTTCGGCCATATACGCGACCTGAAGAAAAAAAACAACGGCATAGACCCCAAGACATTCCAGCCGCAATATGAGATACCCAAGGACAAGGCCCATGTGGTGAGTGAACTGAGAAAAGCGGCGAAAGGTGCGGAAACCGTATGGCTCGCAAGCGATGAGGACCGCGAGGGGGAGGCCATTTCGTGGCATCTTGCCGAGGTGCTGAAACTCCCCGTAACCGACAAGCACCGCATTGTTTTTCACGAGATAACAAAGCCCGCCATTCTCAACGCCATAGAAAATCCGAGGGCAATAGACCTGAACCTTGTTGACGCACAGCAGGCGCGCAGGGTTTTGGACCGCATTGTGGGCTTTGAGCTTTCGCCGGTGCTGTGGCACAGGGTGCGCCCCTCGCTTTCGGCAGGGCGCGTGCAGAGCGTCGCCGTGAGGCTTATAGTTGAAAGGGAGAGGGAGATAAACGATTTCAAGAGCGAGGCGTTTTTCCGCGTAACGGCTTTGTTTGCCTTGGGCGGCAGCACATTTGGCGCGGAGCTGAACAAGCGTTTTGCCACGATTGAGGAGGCGGAGGCTTTCTGCAACGGATGCAAGGAGGCAGCCTATGAGGTGGACGAGGTTAATGTGAAGCCGCAAAAGCGCACTCCCGCGCCTCCGTTCACCACTTCCACGCTCCAGCAGGAGGCCGTGAGGAAGTTCGGCTTCCCGGTTTCGCTAACAATGAGCGTGGCGCAGCAGCTTTATGAAGAAGGTCTCATAACATATATGCGTACCGACTCGGTGAACCTTTCGTCGTTCTGCATCAACGCCTGCAAGGATGAAATCACCGCCACCCTCGGCGCGGAATATTCCAAGCCGCGAAACTATGTAACCAAGAGCAAAGGCGCGCAAGAGGCCCACGAGGCCATACGCCCCACGTCGATGGAGCGTCATGAGATAGACGGCACGCCGCAGCAAAAGAAACTGTACAAGCTTATATGGCTGCGCACCATAGCCTGCCAGATGGCAGACGCGCTGATAGAAAAGACTTCCGCCGACATAACGGTGTCAACGCGCAGTGAAAAGTTCACGGCATCGGGCGAGGTGGTGAAGTTTGACGGCTTCCTGCGTGTTTACCGCGAATCACGCGACGGCGCGGATGCTTCGCAGGACTCAAACCGAATGTTGCCGGCAATGCAGAAAGGCGACAAGCCCGAAGTGTGCGAAATTACGGCCACGCAGCGTTTCACCCAGCATCCGCCAAGATACAACGAGGCCTCGCTCGTGCACAAAATGGAGGAGCTAGGAATAGGCCGCCCGTCAACCTATGCGCCAATTATCAGCACCATACAGCAAAGGGGATATGTGGTGCGCGGCGACAAGGAGGGCACTCCGCGAAACTACAGCGTGATAACCTTGAAGGACGGGGAAATTACAAGGCACGAGGCCACCGAGACAACAGGCTCCGACAAGGGAAAGCTAATCCCGACCCCCGTGGGGCTTGTGGTTACCGACTTCTTGAAGCAGGAGTTTCCCGACATTATGGACTATAACTTCACCGCCGAGGTTGAAAAGCAGTTTGACGAAGTGGCAGAAGGCAAGAAGGAATGGACGGGGCTTATGAAGGATTTCTACAAAAACTTTGAGCCTGAGGTGGAACGCTCCAAAAACGACAACAACGGCAAAAAGGTAGGGGAGCGCGAGCTTGGCACAGACCCCAAGACAGGCCGCAAGGTGTTCGTAAAGATTGGACGCTACGGTCCGATGGTGCAGATAGGCACGGCCGAGGAAGAGGAGAAGCCGATGTTTGCAACCATACGCAAGAACCAGGATTACGAAACGCTTACCCTTGAGGACGCGCTCGAGCTTTTCAAGCTTCCGCGCACACTCGGCGAGTTCGAGGGCAAGGATGTCGTGATAGGCGCCGGACGTTTCGGCCCTTACGTGAGGCATGACGGAAAATTCGCCTCGCTTCCCAAGGGCGTTGACCCGCTGAAAGTAACCCTTGACGAAGCCCAACAGATAATTCTCGACAAGAGGGAGGCTGATGAGAAACGCCACCTTAAAAAGTTTGACGAGGATGCCGAACTTGAGGTGATGAACGGTCCGTATGGCGCATATATTTCATACAAGAAGAAGAACTACCGCCTTACAAAGGAACAGAAGGAAAACGCCGCCGCGCTTACCTACGAAGAGTGCATGAAGATTGTGAACAGCGAGCCGGCAAAGGCAAAGCCAAAGGCAGCGAAAAAGACCGCTGCGGCAAAGACAACCAAAACCGCCAAGAAAAGCGCGACCAAGAAAGCCTGATGAAAAGTATTACGCTCATAGGTTATATGTGCGTGGGCAAAACCACGGTGGGGAAAGAGCTTGCAAAGCGTCTGGGACAGACTTTCTATGACCTTGACTGGTACATAGAGGAAAGGTTTCACACCAAGGTGCCGGAGATATTCGCACAATACGGCGAGCAGCGTTTCCGCGACCTTGAACGCCGTATGCTGCACGAGGCTGCCGAGTTTGAAAACATTGTGCTATCGTGCGGAGGCGGCACGCCGTGCTTTTTCGACAACATGGAATACCTGAACTCGGTTTCCACAACGGTTTACCTTAAAGCTTCAAGCCATACCATTCTGGAACATCTCAAGATAAGCAAGGGCCGCCGCCCTCTTCTTGAAGGCAAAACGCCCGAAGAGCTGAAGGCGTTTGTGGAAAGCCAGCTCGCCGACAGACAGCCGTTCTACTCCAAGGCGCAGTTTGTGCAGGAGGTGTCCCCGCTTTGCACCCGCGAGAAGATTGACAATATTTGCAAGGAAATAATCGAAAAAATAAAAACTACTGATAAATGAAAAAATGGCGCGTTGAAGATTCCGCCGAGCTGTATAACATAAACGGTTGGGGTGTCAATTATTTTAACATCAACGAAAAGGGACACGTTTACGTAACGCCGCGAAAAGACGGAGTGGAAATCGACCTCCAGGAACTGATGGACGAGCTTGACACGCGCAACATCACGGCCCCTGTGCTGCTCCGCTTTCCCGACATCCTTGACAACAGGATAGAGAAAACCGCGACGTGCTTTCAGAAGGCGGCAAAGGAATACAGCTTCAACGCAGAGCATTTCATTATATATCCCATAAAGGTGAACCAGATGCGCCCCGTGGTTGAGGAGATTATCAGCCACGGCAAACGCTACAACATAGGGCTTGAAGCCGGCTCAAAGCCCGAACTCCACGCCGTGCTTGCAACTAACATGGACTCCGACAGCCCGATTATCTGCAACGGACACAAGGACCAGAGTTATATCGAGCTTGCGCTGCTGGCGCAGAAAATGGGCAAGAAGGTGTTTCTCGTGGCGGAAAAGCTTGACGAGCTTGAACGCATATTCGAGGCTGCAAGAAAACTTAACGTGCGCCCGCAGATAGGCATACGCATCAAGCTGGCTTCTACAGGCACGGGCAAATGGGCGGAAAGCGGCGGAGACGCGAGCAAGTTCGGACTGAACTCCAGCGAGCTTCTTGATGCGGTAAGAATACTGAAGAGCCGGGGAATGGAAGACTGCCTTAATCTTATACACTTCCACATAGGCAGCCAGATAACAAAGATACGCCGCATACAGTCGGCCCTGCGCGAAGCCTCGCAGTTTTACGTGCAGCTCCACGCCATGGGCTTCAACGTGGAGTTTGTTGACTGCGGCGGCGGACTTGGCATTGACTACGACGGAACGCGCTCGAGCAACAGCGAAAGCTCCGTAAACTATTCCATTCAGGAATATGTGAACGACTGCGTATATACCTTTGTTGATGTAGCCAACAAGAACAACATCCCTCATCCCAACATAATAACCGAAGGCGGACGCTCGCTCACCGCCCATCACAGCGTGCTTATTCTCGAAGTAACCGATGTGGCCTCACAGCCGCAAATGCCCGAGGATTTCGAGGCCACGAAAGATGACCACAAGCTTGTGCAGGACCTTTCCGAGATATGGGACAACCTGTCGGCGCGCTCCATGCTTGAGGACTGGCACGATGCGGAGCAGATACGCGATGAGGCCCTTGAGCTTTTCGACCATGGGATTATCGACCTGAAGACCCGCGCCCAGGTGGAGAGCCTTTACTGGAGCATAACGCGCGAGGCTAACGCCATTGTGCACGCCCAGAAGCACGTGCCAGAGGAATTGCGCCGTCTTGACCGCCTGCTTGCCGACAAGTATTTCTGCAATTTCTCTCTGTTCCAGAGCCTGCCCGACTCTTGGGCGATAGACCAGCTTTTCCCGGTGATGCCTATCCAGCGGCTTGGCGAAAAGCCCGAAAGAAACGTTACGATACAGGACATAACCTGCGACAGCGACGGAAAGATTGCGCAATACGTCAACGCCATGCAGCAGACTTCCACCGTGCCGCTCCATTCCATAAGGCGCGGGGAGCGTTACTACGTGGGCGTGTTCCTCGTGGGGGCGTATCAGGAGATACTCGGCAATATGCACAACCTCTTCGGCGACACCAACGCCGTTCACGTTACGGTGTCGAACGACGGCTACAGCATCGACCGCGTGATAGAGGGCGAAACCGTGGCGGAAGTGCTGGAATACGTGCAATACGATGCAAAACGCTTGCAAAGGCGGCTGGAAACGTGGGTGAAGCGTGCCGAACTGAATGGGAAGAT
>CAKRMO010000042.1 GCA_934364765.1 uncultured Bacteroidaceae bacterium
ATCGAAAGCGTGAAGGCCAAGGTTGTGGAAACAATGAAGAACTACCCCCTATTTGCGTATTAAAAAGGGGCAAGACCATAACGGATGCCGCGCCTGTTGCAGGCGCGGCATTATTTTTTCCTTTTTCCACCTTGTCAGGCAAACGGCGCGTGCGGCGGCGCAATTTTGAAAACTATTGCTGCCGGAATTTGCCTTGCGTGGACGAAAGGCGGAAAAAAGTGCATCCCGCAATTTTTTTCCGCCCAAAAACGCGCCTTATAACCGCCAAAAAATCAATCCGGAAAGGTTTCCGTGATTTTGTTGGAGAAAATTAGTGTTTTTTTTTTGTTGTTAACTATTTGACGTATATTTGCCACGGAAAAACGGGCATTGCGTGTCTCCCGCCAAAAGACGCACGTGAAAAAGAAACAAATAACAGCATAATTCAATGAAACATTTCGGTATGGAAAAGAGCAAGTTGAAACCTTACAAGAAACCGCAAATAGAGGTGTACCGCACTTCGGTTACGCTGATGGAAAACTACAGCCGGAAGCCGGGCAACCTTTCGCGCGAGAACCAAGACTGGAAGTATGACGAGGAGGACGAGAAAGACCCGCTGTGGGAATGAAAAACAGTTGAACCAACTAAATAACAACAATTTTATGAACAAGATGAGCTTGGCCCTGATAGGGCTTGGGGCTGTGGCTTTTGCCGGCTGCAGCCAGGACGAGCAGTTTCTGGCAAAACAAAACGGAGAGTACACCGCCGTTATCGAGAAGGGTGTGGAGTCGCGCTCGTACAGCAACATTGGCGGCGCGTTCAAATGGGCTGCGGGCGACGACATCGCGGCTTGGGTTACGAACAACGGCACTGCGCTCGGCTTCAAAACGATGCAGATGACAGGCGGTGCGGGCACTGACAAGGCTTCTTACGGGGCTGTCGTGGGCGGAAAGCCCACCGATGTGGCGGTGTTCCCCGTGGGCGCGGCGAAAAGCTATGACAATGGCGTGCTGACGGTGAACTATCCAAGCGTTTACGACAACTATTGCACAAGCTACAATAAGGACAGCATGAGCGTGAGCGACCCGATGGCGGCGTTTTTCGCGCAGGGCGAGAAGCAGTTTGTGTTCCGCCACGTGGGCGGCGTGATTGAGTGGGACATCGACGTGCCGGCGTACATCGACGAGTTCACGGTGAAGATGAACAGCGGCGTAACCGGCGACTTCACCGTTGACGCAACGGACAAGAACAACCCCTACGCTTCGGCAAAGGAGAACACCGTTGACTCCGTCTCGTTCAAGTTCGAGCTCACCACCGAGAGCACGGAAATTCACTTCTATATGCCTGTCCCCGTGGGCACATACAAGGGGTGTACAATATATATAAAGAACAACGGCAAGGTGGTTGACAGCTTCACCAGCACGGCGGAGAACACCGTGAGAAGGTGCGACTGGATTGTGATGCCTCTGATAAGCATGGGCTACACGGGTGTCATAGAGAACGCGGTTACCGCATGGGCGGGATTGCGTCAGGTTGCCGAAAACGGAGGAGTTGTTTCGCTCGGCAGCGACATTATTATAAAAGAAGACACCAACGTTGTGGTCGGCGCGGGAAAGAGCCTTGTTGTTGACCTGAACGGAAAGAAAGTTGAAAATGAAAATAATTTGTGGAAAGACAACTCCGACCAGTGGTCTTTGTTCAGCACACACGGCGGCACTCTCGTGCTCAAGGGCGATGGCACTGTAAAGGCCAAGGAGAACGACTGCTACGGCGTTGACGTTCAGGACGGCGGACATCTCGTCATCGAGGGCGGACATTACATCGGCAACATCCATGCGGTGTATGTCCTTGAAGGTCTTGCCGAAATCAAGGGCGGCGTGTTCGAGGTGCAGCAGAAATACCCCAACGCTTCGAAAGCAGACGAGTTTGTCTTGAACTGCTATGACGCGAAGCGCGCCAACGGCACAGCCAAGATAGTTGTAACGGGCGGCACGTTCATCGGCTTCAACCCCGCCGACTGCTACGCAGAGGGCGCACACACCAACTTTGTGGCCGAAGGCTATTCGTCAGTGTTGGTAAGCACAGCCCCGATGACTTACGAGGTTGTCAAGAGTTCGGACGTAAACACAAACTCCGGCCTTTTGGAAGCCCTTAAAACGGCGGGCAGCGTGATTGGCGTAAAGCAGGACATCGAGATAAGCAGTTATACAACCGTTGAAGTTCCGGTGAAGATGGTGCTGGCTGACGGCGCAAAAATAACGGCCAGCCAAAAGCGCGTGTCAGCGCTGAAAGTCAGCGGAGGAAGCGCAAAGGTGAACGGCACTCTTGATCTTTACGGTTACGGCACAATAACAGGCCCGTCAAACAAAACATCGGGAGATCTGAATACGGCTGCCATAGCGTGCGAAAAAGGAAACCTTAATATATACGGCAACATAACATTCGACGGCGGAAGCGGCAATGAGACTAACAACGCAGTGCGTGTGTCTGGCGGAAACGTGAACATCTATGGCGGGTATTTCCATACAGGGCTTGACAAGAACGGAAAGCCCAATGCCTGTGTGCTTGTTGACGCTTACACAATGCCGTCCGTTTGCCGCGCCGAGGTGAACATTTATGGCGGTGTGTTCGAGGCGGAGAATCCCCAGTATTTGCTGAACATACAGGATGATGTCAGGGATTTGTGTTCCTTGAAGGTTTACGGCGGCACATTCGTTGGGTTCGACCCTGCCGACAACGCTTCGGAGGGTGAGCACACCAATTTTGTTGCCGAGGGCTACAAGTCGGAAAAGACCACATACAACGGCAAGGAAGCCTGGAAGGTTGTTAAGGAATAAGTAATCGTCCAATATTTTTTTCAATCCCCGCCGCTGTGAAGTGGCGGGGATTTTTTGTGCCAATGCGTGCGGGATGTGTGACAATTTGTCATAATTTGTCGCATCGCGCAAAGTTTGTCATGGCATGAAGCAAAATGTGCCCCGTTCTGGACAGAAAATAATGAAAGACGCAGTTGTTCTGTGCTAAGAGTGTTGTGGATTGTGTAAAACGTTGATTGACAATAAAATATCCAAACAAGAGTTATTCTTTGTAACTTGTTGTCTTTTAGGGGTTTGAAAGTGGCGAAAAAAGGTCTGATGTAATTTAAATTATATCTGATATAATTTTTCCTGCATCAAATGTAGGCTTAGCGGTGTTGGTTTTACGGGATTTGTAGGGGCGTATTGCATACGCCCTGTATGCCACCGCACGAACCGCATTGCAAACCGTTGAAGCAATATTGCGAAGCGCGCATTTCTGGGTGTATGCCATACGCCCCTACGGCGGTGCAATTTGTTGGTTAATTGATTGTTGCTGCGCGGTGTGCATCACCGCCGAAAACTTATTGCGCAAGCAAAACAAATTGTAGCGGCAATACGACAAAACTGCACAATGCTGCCAAAACTTCAAAAGTCTCTAATACAGGACTTTCATAAAATATTATTACGGTTTTGCAAATTGTGCTTGGAGTTTGGCACGCTTTTGGCATAGCAAATGGCGGAGCATTGCCGCGAAAGGCGGTCTCCGCAGGAATATCACAAAAACAATAAACAATTAAAGAATAAAATCATGAACATTAAACCGTTAGCAGACAGGGTTCTGATTAATCCCGCGAAAGCGGAGGAAAAGACAGTGGCAGGTATCATCATTCCCGACACGGCAAAGGAAAAGCCTTTGAAGGGTGAGGTTGTTGCAGTTGGCGAAGGCACCAAGGACGAAAAGATGGTGTTGAAGGCCGGCGACACAGTGCTTTTCGGCAAATATGCCGGCACCGAAATCGAGGTTGGTGATGACAAATACCTCATCATGCGCCAGAGCGACGTTCTCGCTGTGTTGGCGTAAATATGTTTAACAATAAAAACTGAAGAATTATGGCAGCTAAAGACGTAAGATATAATGTAGAGGCACGCGAACTCCTCAAGGAAGGTGCTGACGCGCTTGCAAACGCAGTGAAGACAACTCTCGGCCCCAAGGGACGCAATGTTGTTATCGACAAAAAGTTCGGCGCACCGCGCATAACCAAGGACGGTGTAACCGTGGCAAAGGAGATAGAGCTGGAAGACTCTTTCCAGAATGCCGGAGCGCAGCTCGTGAAGAGCGTGGCAAGCAAGACCGGCGATGATGCAGGCGACGGAACAACTACAGCAACCGTGCTGACACAGGCAATCCTCACCGAGGGAATGAAGAATGTGGCAGCCGGAGCGAACCCGCTCGACATCAAGCGCGGAATTGACAAGGCAGTCGCTAAGGTTGTTGAGGAAATAAAGAGCCAGGCAGAAAAGATTGACAACAGCTATGACAAGATAGAGCAGGTTGCAACAATATCGGGCAACAACGACCCCGAAATTGGCAAGCTCATCGCCGACGGTATGCGTGCAGTGAGCGTTAACGGCGTAATCACCATTGAGGATGCCAAAGGGCGCGACACGGTGCTCAAGACCGTTGAGGGAATGCAGTTCGACCGTGGCTATCTCTCGCCTTACTTCATCACCGAACCCGAGAAAATGGAGTGCGTTATGGAGAAGCCCTACATTCTTATCTACGACAAGAAGATTTCAAACCTCAAGGATTTCCTGCCTATCCTGAACAGCGCGGTGCAGAGCGGACGTCCCTTGCTCGTGATTGCAGAAGACGTGGATTCCGAGGCACTCACCACTTTGGTTGTGAACCGTCTGCGTGCGCAGCTTAAGATTTGCGCCATCAAGGCTCCTGGCTTCGGCGACCGCCGCAAGGCAATGCTTGAAGACATCGCAATCCTCACCGGCGGCGTTGTCATCAGCGAGGACAAGGGCTTGAAGCTCGAACAGGCTACAATCGAAATGCTCGGCTCGGCAGAGAAGGTTACCGTAACCAAGGACAACACCACCATAGTGAACGGCGGCGGCGACAAGCAGAACATTCAGGACCGTATAGGCCAGCTCAAGAACGAGATAGAGAACACCACCTCCACATACGACAAGGAGAAACTTCAGGAGCGCCTTGCAAAACTTTCGGGCGGCGTTTGCGTGCTCGAAGTTGGTGCGGCTTCCGAAACTGAGCAGAAGGAGAAGAAAGACCGTTGCGACGACGCTCTTTGCGCAACGCGTGCCGCCATTGAGGAAGGCATCGTAACAGGCGGCGGCGTGGCTTACATCCGTGCGCAGAAGGCTCTCGACGGCATGACAGGCGACAACGCTGACGAGACAACCGGCATTGCCATTGTGCGCCGCGCAATCGAGGAGCCTTTGCGCCAGATTTGCTCCAACGCCGGCATCGAGGGTGCTGTTGTGGTGAACAAGGTTCGCGAGGGCGAGGGTAACTTCGGCTTCAACGCCAAGACCGAGCAGTATGGCGACTTGCGCGAGCAGGGCGTGGTTGACCCCGCCAAGGTTACCCGCGTGGCTCTGGAGAATGCAGCTTCCGTAGCCGGTATGTTCCTCACGACCGAGTGCGTGATTTGCGACAAGAAGGAGGACGCTCCCGCGCCGATGCCTAATCCCGGAATGGGCGGCGGAATGATGTAATCGGAAAAAGGAAATTTTTTTTTTCATAATTGGTTTGCGGGACGGTATCCATTGGATGCCGCCCCGTTTTTGTTTGTTTGCGCCGTTGTTCACGCGGCATTGTGTATGGCATGTGCCATGCACCAAATGAATGTGTAATATGCAATTAATAAAGGAATTGCGTCTCCGTAGGGGCGTATGGCATACGCCCGGAATTGAGCGGATTTGCAATGTCACGGCGGCGGTTTGCGGCGCGGTTCGAGCAATGGCGTACATGGCGTATGCAATACGCCCTACATATATACAATTATCAATTAATCATTAATCCGCATCGTTAGGCAAATGGCGCCAAACCAACACCGCTAAAATTACATTTGATGCAGGAAAAACCACATAGGACGCAGGAAAAATTATGTCTGATATAATCCAAACTACATCAGACCTTTTTTTGCCCTTTGCAATATGCGGAAAGACAAGCCGTTACAGAGACTGTCCCCTGTAACGGCTTGTCTTTTGAAATTCAGTTTGCCACGCGATTTCGGGAAATGTAAATCCCGAACTGCTGGCTTATTTTGCGTGGTATTGCACGGTCTTCGTGTTTCCGGCGTTGTCGGTGTAGGTCAGCTCGTAGTTTCCCTTGAAGCCGCGAAAGCGCAGCTTGCCGTCCTTGCCTGTCTTTGCCTCCGTGTCGGTGCGCCATTCGTGGTTGATAAGCCTGTCGAGCGCGTAGAACACCGCCTTGGGCTTCATGTCGCGTGTGAAAAGCCCGGAGGTTGAGGGCTCGCCTTTCGCCCCGCAGTTGTCAACCACGTTCCACCATGTTATCCCCGCCACGGGTGCGGAGCTGAACCAAAGACGGTAGAGGTTGCGGGCGATTATTGCCTGTATCTTTCTGCCTTTTTCATCGTCCGACGGCGCGGTGATTGTGATTTCGCTGACGTGGATGGGAAGCCCCGCCTGTGAAAGCATGGCGATTTTTTCCCATTCGCTTTCGGGGGTTTCTATTGCCGCCCCTGCGGCGATGTCGGCGCATTGTTTGGGGTTGAAAAGGTGCATCTGCATTCCCAGAAGGTCAATGCGGCATCCGCGCTTCAGAAGGTCGGCGGTTTGGTCGGCATAGCTTTTCTCGATGAGCCAGTCGTTTATGTTCAGCTTCACGCTCTTTGGGAATGCGGAGGCGGCTGTTTTGAACGATTTGCAGGTAAAGTCGCCCGGCATTATGCCGTATGCCGACTTGCACAGCTTTTTGCTGCGCTGCAGTGCGCCGCTTTTATAATCCTGCGCACTTTCGTTAACAACGTCCCAGCTTTCAACCTTGTCGCCATAATACTCGGCTATGTCGCGTATGTGGCGGTCGAAATATTTCTGGTAGTTCTCCGCAAGCTGCGGGAAGGCCTTTTCCAGCTGTTCCACGCTCATGTCGTGGTATTCCTTCTTGAAATGGGTGTTGTCCTCGCGGTTGTCCTTGAAGTATGGGGACTTGCTCACGATCCTTGCGTATGTTTTCTGTTCTTCGGGCGAGAGCATTTCCTCTATGGTCCACAGCGGCATCTGCCACTTGCGGTTTCCCCATACGAGCGGGTGTCCCTGCACACGCAGCTTGCGCTCGCGCAGAAACTCCACCACGGGGTCGCTCGCGGGGCGTCGCCAGTGGCTGTATTGGTAGGGGTCTTTTTGTTTGTTCCACCATTCCTCGGTGTCCCAAACCTCCTCGCGGAAACGTTGGCGGCCTTTTTCGGTTTCCCAGTTTTTCCAGTAAAAGGCAACGGTTGCGGAATTGAAAAGGTTGCCGAAGAGCGATTTGTATTTCTCGTTTGATTCGTGGTTGCCGAGCTGGTTGTAGTTGAATATGTGGGAGCCGTACCAGAAATCGCTTGTCGTCTGGCGTATCTTCACCGTTGTGCCAGGCTTTGCGTCGGGAATGTCAACAACAGCGTCAGTCTTGCGGTTTTTCTCGATGTCGGCATCAATCTTCTTCTGCACCTTTTTGTCCCACCGCTTCCAGTAGGCCTCACTCATGATGCCGTCCTTGTCTTCCTTTTGTGTTGTCGGAATTTCCTGCCTTGCGCCGAGCATTGCATTGTAGGTGGACTTGCGGAGGTCAACCTGCGCCGCCACCGACAGGCAAACGCCGCAAAGCAGCATTGCGGCTTTCGTTCTTTTGTTCATGATAATTACAGATTGGTTTGGTATGAAAAATAAAAGCCCTGTCTGACTATGGCCGCTTTTCGCATTGCAGCGCGACGGCGTCAGACAGGGCGGTTTCGCTTTATTGCATGGTTATTTTGCTATTATGTCAAATTCGGCTGCCGAGGCGTAGTTGCGTCCGAAGGCTTCGGACTTTGCCACGAAACGGAAGTAGCGTGCCTTTACAGGCTTGGCCGGTTTCACGGTTTTCTCGCAGGAGTTTGCCTCGAAAGTTCCCTGGCACGCGGGGTTGCCCCACGACTTGGCGTCGTTGCTGAAGTAAACCTCATAGTCTTTCACCCAGCCGTTGTTCATGTCGCTGCGCGGGGTGTAGATGAATGCGCTAACATTATAGGTCTTGCCCATGTCCACGACTATTTCGTGCGGAAATTTTGCTTCCTCAGGTTTGTATCTTGTGTGCCATATCGTGCTTGGCTTGCCGTCTATTGCGTTTGCCGCGCTTTCCCATGCCGTGCCTTGGTCGCTGCTGAAACTTACGACTTTCCACAATGTCTTG
>CAKRMO010000043.1 GCA_934364765.1 uncultured Bacteroidaceae bacterium
CGTCCGAATTGTTGTGGCTTACTTCAAAGACAGTCAGCTTGCCGTCCGACTCGCACACTTCAGACATCAGGTCAAGTCCGCCTATCCTGAGTATGTGGTTGTCTTCGGGGTCAACCTCGAAAAGAACCGCCTTGTATGTGTAGTATTGCGAATTGTCAAGATAGTAAAGTATTGTGCCCTTGTTCCTGTTGGCATGAGCCATGAGGAATGTGCCGTTGTAGTATATGCCCTCCTCCCAGCCGTTGGCGGTGTCCTGCACTGCATAGTAGGTGTTTTTCTTGAACTGTGATTTCTCGCCGTCTCCCCCTCCGTTCCCGGAGTCCTGGCACGACACTAATGCGGTTAATCCTATCAATACGGTGAAAATTGTGAAAAGATGGCGCAGGTGCATAATTTTGATTTTTTAATTGAAACAGACGCTGTTGACTGCAAAAATACGAAAATACTGCTAATTAGCATGGCATTTGGCTTGGCTGTTGCAAAATAATGTGCCATGGGCAAAATTTTCGCGCCCCGCTTGCCCAAACGGCGTAAACCGTTGAGTTACAAGAAAATAATCACACAGGGAGAATTTCTGCATAACACTTTGTTTTTCAAAAGCTTGCAAGCGGCGAAAAAAGGTCTGATGTAATTTGAATTATATCAGACATAATTTTTCCTACATAGGACATAGTTTTTTCCATGTCCGATGTAGTTTTTTGTGACTCCAATCCCGAACTCACGCATATAATCATTATTTTTGCCATTGAAGCATAAAAATCATGAAAATAAGAATATCCGCTTTTATAGTTTGCGCGTCCGCCATTTGCGGAACGGCGCAAAACAACCTGAAAACAGATCACCTTGTTTCGCCGCTCGGCATTGACAACGCCGCGCCGAGGCTCTCGTGGCAAACTTCGGGCGAGAGCCAGAAAAGTTATTCTATTGCGGTGGACACAGACAGCGTTGCCGCCGCCTCGGGAAAGGGCGGCGTGTGGAACACCGGCGTTGTGAAGTCCGACAGCCAGAGTGCCGTTTACGCGGGAAAGCCCCTGAAACCGTTCACAACGTACTACTGGCGCGTGGCTGCGGTTGCGGCTGACGGGAAAACGTACGTTTCGCCTGTGGCAAGGTTTGAAACCGGGATGATGGACGTTAAAAACTGGCAGGGATCGTGGATTGGCGACAACAACAGCCGCGACCACAAGCCGGCGCCCTATTTCAGAAAAACGTTCAACGTGGAGAAACGCGTGAAAAAGGCGAGGGCGTACATTTCCGCCGGAGGGCTTTTTACGCTCTCCATAAACGGCAAAAAGGCGGGCGACCATTTTCTCGACCCGGTATATACGCGCTATGACCGGCGCTGCAAGTATGTTACTTTCGACGTAACGCCGCTGCTCCACGACGGCATAAACGCCATCGGGGTTCTGCTCGGCAACGGCTGGTATAACCATCAGGCTCTTGCCGTGTGGGACTTTGAACGCGCTCCGTGGCGGCAGCGTCCCGCCGTTTGCATGGATTTGAGGATAACTTACGAAGACGGCACTGTTTCGGTGGTTTCCTCGGATTTGAGCTGGCGTTCCTCGTCAGACGGCCCGCTTGTTTACAACAACATATACACCGGCGAGCATTTCGATTTCAACAAGAGCGGCCTTAAAGGCTGGGACACTCCGCAGTATGACGACTCCAAGTGGGGCGGCGTGAGGCTCCGGCAGGCTCCCGCGCCGATAGTGAGCGCACAGGCCATGGAACCGATACGCTTTGTGGAGGACATTGCGGCCAAGAGCATGAAAAAGCTCAACGACACCACTTATATATACGATTTCGGCAAGAACATGGCGGGCGTTACCACAGTCAGGCTTCACGGCGACAGCGGCACGGTTGTCAGGGTGGCGCATGGGGAGCGTCTGCATGCCGACGGCTCGCTCGACCTGAGCAACATCGACGTTTATTATCGCGGCGACAAAAATTCCGAGCCTTTCCAAACCGACATCCTGACGCTCAGCGGCGGCGATGACCGCTTCACCGCCTCGTTCAGCTACAAGGGTTTCCGATATGTGCAGCTCGTGGCTTCGCGCCCGATAAGCCCTGCGCAAAACAGCGTTGTGGCGCATTTCACGCACAGCGACGTGGTTTCGGCGGGGAGCATAAAGTCTTCGAACCCTCTGCTTGACAAGATTGTCGCAGCCACACGCCAGGCCTACATTTCCAATTTAATGGGCTACCCCACCGATTGCCCGCAGCGCGAGAAGAACGGCTGGACGGGCGACGGGCATTTGGCGATAGAGACCGGGCTTTACAATTACGACGGCTTCACGGTTTATGAAAAATGGCTTGCAGACCACCGCGACGAGCAGCAGCCCAACGGAGTTTTGCCCGACATTATTCCAACCGACGGCTGGGGATATGGCACGGACAACGGTTTGGACTGGACGAGCACCATAGCGATTATTCCGTGGAACCTTTACCTTTTCTACGGGGACGAACGCCCGCTGCGCGACTGCTACGACAACATAAAAAGATACGTGGACTATGTTGACCGCAACAGTCCCTCGCATCTTTCCTCGTGGGGGCGCGGCGACTGGGTGCCGGTAAAGACACGCTCCGACAAGGAACTTTCGTCCTCGATATACTTCTATGTTGACGCAACTATACTCGCCAAGGCTGCAAGGCTGTTCGGGAAAGCGGACGACTGCGAACATTATTCCCGTTTGGCACAGCAGATACGCGATGCCATAAACAACAAGTTCCTTAACCGCGAAACCGGCGTTTATGCCGGTGGCTCGCAAACGGAGCAAAGCATGCCGCTGATGTGGGGTGTGGTTCCCGACGACATGAGGCCGAAGGCGGCTGCGGCTTTGGCCGAGAGCGTGAAGGCTGCCGGCTGCCACATAGACTGCGGGGTGCTTGGCGCAAAAGCCGTGCTGAACGCCCTGAGCGAAAACGGCTATGCCGGCATTGCCTACAAAGTGGCTGTGCAGGACACCTACCCCTCCTGGGGCTGGTGGGTTGTGAACGGTGCGACCTCCCTATTGGAGAATTGGGATTTGAAAGCAACGCGGGACATTTCAGACAACCACATTATGTTCGGGGAGATAGGCGCGTGGCCCTACAAGGCTCTTGGGGGGATTTTCCCCGACGAGAGCCGCCCGGGGTTCAAGAACATAATCCTCCGTCCCAATTTCGTGAGGGAACTCGGCTCGTTTGAGGCACGCCACAACACGCCATACGGCGAGGTGGTCTCGAAGTGGGAGTGGAACAAAAGGCGCAGCGTGGTGGAATATACGGTAAGCGTCCCCGCCAACTCAACGGCAACTTTCCATGCGCCGACAAAGGACGGCACAGGCACGGGCGAAGTGCTGAAAGCCGGCTTGCACCGCATGAAGTTCAAGGCATCCGAACTCGCACAATAAGTTTGGCTTGCTTCAGAATAAGGGAAATGTCGGGGGCGTATTCATATCACGCCGCCGCATAATCCCTCGCGAAACGGCGAATGCCGCCAAAATCGCATAACACGCTGATTTGCAAGAAGATGCCAAAATAAAAATCTTCGGCTGCAAGTTATTGTTTTTCAGACGTTTGCAACGGCGGAAAAAAGGTCTGATGTAGTTTAAATTATGTCTGATATAATTTTTCCTGCATAGGACATAGTTTTTCTTATATCCGATGTAGTTTTCGTGGTTTTGGTTTTGCGCCATTTGTAGGGGCGTATGCAATACGCCCTGTACGCTGCCGCATAAACCGCATCGCAAACCGCCGCCACAACATCACAAAATCGGCGCAATTCAGGGCGTATGCAATACGCCCCTATGGAGGCGCAATTTGCTGATTGATTATGATTTATTTTTTTGCGGGTTTATGCGTTGAGCTTGTAGCGTCCGTTCCCGGCGGCAACCTCGCCGTTTTGCACCATTCTTTGGAGTGTTTCCGAAACGGCTGATGCGGAAACTCCGGGAGCTGTGATTTCTGCGGCAAAGTGGGGGAGGCGGTCGCCAAGTATTGACTTGATTGCCGCCAGTGCCTTTTCTTGTTCCGTTTTTGGGGATTTGGCGCGTTTGTGAGACAGGCACACCTCGCATTTCCCGCAGTCCTGCGCATCTTTCTCCCCGAAATAGTTTAGCAGGAAACGGCTGTGGCACTCGTCTTTTTCGCAATAGTCGAGCATTGCCTGTATGCGTGCGGAATATTCCTCCTTGCGCTGCTCGTAAACCTCTTTGCTGATTACGAGTTCCTCGGAAAGCACGCGGCGTTGCAGGTATGTAACCCTTGGGGTGCGCTTGTGGGGGATGAAATGTATAATTCTCTGGTGCGACAGGCCTTTCAGAATTTCAATTATGTGCTCCCGCGACATTCCGCAATAGTTTGCCAGCACCTGCTCGTCAATGAACACGTAGTCGGTGAACACTCCGCCGTAATTGCGCAGCAGCGCCTGGATTACGCTCTCGCTTTCGGGCGATGTGTTGTTAAGCCTGTAAAGCTGCTCCCTGCTTATCATGAACACCACTCTCGGCTTGGTGTCCTCCTCCTCGCTGTAGTGTATGTAGCCGGCGCGTGTAAGTATGTGCAGCGAGCTTTCCACGGTTTCGGGGAAAAAACGGTATCGTGTGCAAAACTCGGTTAGGTTGAAATCGTACGACACATCGTAGCCGTCTCCCACGGCAAGTTCGAAGAAATACGCCATGTGGTCGTAAACATTGCGTATGGTGGAGATTGGCGGAAAGTTTTGCGGCACTCTTCTGAGCAGCTTCGTGCGGTCGCCCTTGTTGTAGAGAAGCACGGCATACGCCTGCCGTCCGTCCCTTCCTGCCCTTCCCGCCTCCTGGAAGTATGCTTCGGGGGAATCAGGCGACTCGATGTGGATTACGAGCCTTACATCGGCCTTGTCAATGCCCATGCCAAAGGCGTTTGTCGCCACCATGACGCGGGTTTCGCCCTCGCTCCAGCTTTTCTGGCGCAGGTCCTTGTCAATGCGCGTCAGTCCGGCGTGGTAGTTGAGGGCTGTGATTTTGTTTTCCTTGAGGAATTTCGCCACTTCCGCAGTCTCGCGGCGGTTTCGCGTGTAAACAATAGCCGAACCTCCGTAGCTGTTGAGGATATGCAGCAGTTCGCCCGGTTTGTCTTCGGTTTCCCTTACGACGTATGTGAGGTTTTTGCGCTCAAAGCTCATGCGGAACACGTTAGGCTCCTTGAAGTCCAGCCTCTTTTGTATGTCCTCAACAACATCCTTGGTGGCGGTGGCTGTGAGTGCCAGCACGGGGGCCTTTGGAAAGAGCTTGCGTATTTCGTTAATCTTGAGGTATGACGGACGAAAGTCGTAGCCCCATTGCGATATGCAGTGGGCCTCGTCAACGGTAATCAGGCTTATCGGCATCTTGCGTGCTTTCCACAGGAAGTACTCCGACGCGAGCCTTTCGGGCGACACGTACAAAAACCTGTAGCCGCCGAGGATGCAGTTTTCAAGGGCCGCGACAATCTCGTCCTGCTTCATTCCGTTGTAAACGGCGGTGGCTTTTACGCCGCGCAGCCTGAGGGCCGTCACTTGGTCTTTCATCAACGCCACAAGCGGTGTAACCACAAGGCAAAGCCCCTCTCCCGCAAGCGTGGGCACTTGGAACGTAACCGACTTGCCTCCGCCTGTCGGCATAAGCCCGAGCGTGTCGCGCCCCGAGGCGATGCTTTCGATAATGTTGCGCTGAATGCCGCGAAAGTCGTCGTAGCCCCAGTATTTTTTCAGCGTCTCCCTGAAAATGTCGCCCATGTCCTTTACAGCGCGTCTGTTGCCGTCCCTCCGCTATTCCGCAGCGGGGCGTATGTCCTCAATCTGCAGTTGCAGCTCTCCGTGGCGGTGGGTGTTCTCTTCGATGGAGTAGCAGATGTCAAAGGAGCGTTTTGTCTTTATGTACCTTGCCTGTGAGCTTTGCCCGAACGCTATGCCGTTAACGATGTTGTTCGACTTGTTGTCAACAAGCTCGAGCTTGATGTGCTCCTGCTCGCGTCCCACAACTTTGCTCGTGCCGTAGTCGTAAACCTTTTTGGTGCAGAAAAGCGGCTTCGGGTTTCCCGGGCCAAAGGGGTTGAAGCGTTTGAGGTCGTTGCGGAACTTCACGGTAATGTCGCGGAAATCTATTATCGCCGATATGTCAAGGCTCGCCTCGGTCTGCTCCTCGCTTATGTTGCTTTCCACGTATTGCTCGAAGCGGCGCTTGAACGCGCCAACGTTTTCCGGCTTCAGCGTAAGCCCCACGGCGTAGGTGTGCCCCCCGAAGTTTTCCAGCAGGTCGCGGCAGCTTTCCACGGCCTTGTAAACGTCAAATCCCACAACCGAGCGCGCGCTTCCCGTAGCCAACCCGTCGCTCAGCGTAAGCACCACGGCGGGGCGGTAGTAAACCTCGGTGAGCCTTGAAGCCACAATGCCCACAACGCCCTTGTGCCACGAGGGGTCATATACCACGAGCGAGCGCAGGTTGTCGAGGTTGTCAATGCTGTCCACAATCTTGTTCGCCTCTTCCGTCATCTGCTTGTCAATGTCCTTTCGCGCCTCGTTGTAGAGGTTAATCCTGTTGGCGCGCTCTATGGCGGTGTCGTGTTCGCATTCGGTCAGCAGGGCTACGGTCTCCTTGCCGTTCATCATGCGCCCCGAGGCGTTTATGCGCGGCCCTATCTTGAACACAATGTCGTTCATCGTAAGTTCCTTCCCCTCAAGCCCGCAAAGCTCTATTATCGCCTCCACGCCCATCGAAGGACTGCTGTTCAGGCGGCGCAGCCCGTGATAGGCGAGTATGCGGTTCTCGCCGGTTACCGGCACTATGTCGCTGGCGATGCTTATTGCGCACAGGTCGAGCAGCGGTATGAGCTTGTTGAACTCTATGCCGTTGTCCTGTGCGAAGGCCTGCATCAGCTTGAACCCCACGCCGCACCCGCAAAGGTGGTCGTAGGGATAGGTGGAGTCCTTGCGCTTGGGGTTGAGAATGGCGACGGCATCGGGCAGTTCCCCATCGGGCACGTGGTGGTCGCATATAATCACCCCGATGCCCCGCGAGTTGGCGTAGGCCACCTCGTCGTTGGCCTTTATCCCGCAGTCGAGCACAATCATCAGCTTCACCCCCGTTTCGCAGGCATAGTCTATGCACCGCTTTGAAAGCCCGTAGCCCTCGTCGTAGCGGTCGGGGATGTAGTAGTCGATGTTGGAGCAGTAAGCCTTCAGGAACTTGTAAACCACCGTAACCGCCGTGCATCCGTCAACGTCGTAGTCGCCGAACACGAGAATCCTGTCGTTGTGGCCCACGGCATGGTTCACCGCGTCCACGGCCTCCCTCATGTCGTTCATCATGAAAGGGTCGTGGAGGTCGGAAAGCTGCGGATGGAAAAATCTTTTTGCCTCGGCCGGCGTCGTTATGCAGCGGTCAAGGAGCAGCCTCCCCAGCGTGGGGTGAATGCCCAAAGCCCCGGCAAGCGAGCGGGCCGCCTCTTCCTCCTCTGGCGAGGGAGGCGTGTATTTCCATTTGTAGTTCATTATATATAGTCATTTTTATTTTCTGATTTATAAAACATTGTGGGGGCGCATTGTTGCCAAAAGGCTGTAATAACCCAAATTTACAAGCGTAAAGATACAAATAAAATGGAAATCCCGCTTTTTTGCACTGTTAAAAAATGCGGCGCAGACCCTCTTTGCGTGAAAGTCTGCGCCGCTGTGGTACGGCAATCATCCTGTAAGCCAAGTTCTGTAAGCGGTCTTAAAACCGCCGTCTGCCATTTGTCTAAGCCCGCAGTCGCCTGCGGACGTTATCGTTCTACCCTCCGGCGCAACTGCTGTTTCGGGCGGACAACCCTCAAGCGCCGGTTTACGCGAACTTTCAACATCCCGGCTGCACGGCACGCACATCGCCATGCGCCCGGTGGGCTCTTACCCCGCCTTCTCACCCTTGCCGCCCCCTGCGGGCGCGGCGGTTGTTTTCTTCTGCAGCTTGCTTGCCCTCGCGGACAACTTCCGTTTCGGAAGGGGACTGTCCTGTGT